>JAYUUX010000256.1:0-5078 GCA_043754645.1 Verrucomicrobiales bacterium
GGCTGTTCACGATTGCCCGCAACCTGTGCCTGAATGAAATCCGGCGGCGGGTGCGGCATCCGGCGGACGCGTTGGACCAGCCCCTGAACGACTCGGACGACACGGTCGGGACATTGATCCCGGACGCCACGGTCCGGGACGCCGGCGACCAGGCGCTTAGCGGCGAGCTGACGCGGAAGGTCGACGAAGCCGTCCGGGATCTGCCGGAACTCCAGCGGACCGCCCTCCTCCTCTGCCGCGAGGAGGACGTCTCCTACGACGAGATCGCTGAAGTGCTTGGCACGTCGCTGTCGGCCACAAAATCGCTCATCCACCGCGCACGGGAAACGCTGAAAGCCCGGCTAAAACCCTACCTGGAATCCGGCTCCTGGTCGGCCGGCGGCGCGAAAAAACGGTGAAACTTTGCCGGCTGTCCGGTGATTAACCCATGTCGCAAATGAAGACTGACCCGCTCCAACGAATGCGCGAAACCGCCTGGCGCCGGAATCTGACGCTCACGGAAGAAGCCGAGCTCCTTCGCTTGCTCGGTGCCGATCCCGCGGCCCGAGCGGAGTGGGAGGCGGAACTGGCGCTGACCGGCTCGCTTTCCCGTCTGCCCGCGCCCGTTGTCGCGACGAATTTCACCAGCCGGGTGATGGAGGCCGTGAGCGCCGAGCAACGTGCGCAAGCGCGGCGCACAGGCAGTCTCGCGGGATGGTGGCGGCGTTTCGGTTGGCGTCCGCGGCTCGCGGTGCTGGGCGGGGCGACGGCTTTGGTGGCGGTCGTGATGGTGCAGCACCGGATCCAGGTGCAGCAGGAGGTGGTGCTCGGCGTCCGCATGCTGTCGCCGGCGGCGATGGTGCCGTCGGTCGAGTGGCTGGCCGACTTCGATGCCATCGATAAGCTCGGCCAAGTGGCGCCCACGGATGAAGACCTGTTGGCGGCGCTGAAGTGATGCCCTCCATGAACTTCTCCCGGCTCATCCTCATCGCCTGCACGTTCACGACGTGGATGGCCTTGGCGCAGCCGGCTCCTCCGGGTTTGCCCGCGTCACGGGAATTGCCGCCGATGCCGCCGTTGGGGAAATCGCCCGTGCTCTTCTTCCGCGAACTTCTGGCCATGCCCGCCGGCTCACGGCTCGATGCGCTGACGAACCGTTCCGTCGTGGCGCAGTCCAACATCCTCGCCAAAATCACGGAGTATGAGGCGATGCCGCCGGACATCCGTGAAACCCGGCTCCGCGCCACGCATCTGCGTTGGCTTCTCCTGCCATTGCTGCGGATGACGCCGGGAGCGCGGCGACTCGAGATCGGCCGGTTGGACGATGCGGACAAGCAGTTCGTCCGGGAGCGGCTGGCCCGTTGGGACCAGTTGTCGCCGTCGGTGCAGGGAGAGTTCCTCGAGCATGAAGCGACGATCAATTACCTGATCCGAATTTCGCCGCGCACCTCAAAGCCGATGGTGGTCGAGCTGCCGCCGGCGCCTCCGGGGGCATTGAAGGACATGGAGACCGGGCTGGCGCGCTGGAGCACTTTGGGTTCGGGCGATCGCGACCGGATGATCGATCGCTTCCAGGACTTCTTCGACCTCGCGCCCAAGGCACAGACGCGGACTTTGAACGAGCTGACCGCAACGGAGCGGGCGCAGCTGGAGCAGCTCGTCCGGCGTTTCGGGAGCCTGGATGCGGAACAACGCCGGCGTTGCCTGGACGCTTTCCAGAAGATCGCCCAGATGACCCACGAAGAACGGGCCGTGTTCTTCAAGAACGCCGAACGGTGGCAGGCGATGTCGCAGGAAGACCGGCAGGCGTGGCGCAACGTCGTGCGCCGCGCGCCCGACATGCCGCCGTTGCCGCCCGGCATGATCGTTCCCGGCACACCCACCCGATCGGCTCCGGCGACTGCGGTGAAATGACAGCGTCTCCCAAAGCGTGGTCGACGGCCGCCAAGTTTGCCCTCACGCTGATGACGCGTAAGCTCGGGCATGTTCATCAACGGGATCGGAACTGCGGTTCCTGAAACGCGCTACTCCCAGGCGGAATGCTGGGCGGCGTTGGAATCGTCCGAACGGCTCCAGCAGCTCGCCCCGCGCTCCCGCGCCATTCTCCGCAAGGTGCTGCTCGGGCGGAACGGGATCGAGACACGCCATCTCGCGCTGGCTCCGCTGACCGAGGCTTTCCAAGTTTCGCCGGACGCCCTTCAAGCACGGTTCACCCGACACGCTCCCCAACTCGCGACCGACGCCGCACTGCTGGCGCTCCAAGAGACGGGCCTGAAAGCCCACGACATCGACGCGGTGCTCATCAGCACGTGCACGGGCTACCTTTGTCCCGGGTTGACGAGCTACGTCTCGGAGAGCCTGGGACTCAGGACCGACGCCCAATTGCTCGACCTCGTCGGACAAGGCTGTGGCGCGGCGATACCCAATCTACGGACGGGAGAAGCGCTCGTCCGCGCCGGTGCCCGTCATGCGCTTTGCATCTGCGTGGAGGTCTGCAGCGCGGCCTACTATCTCGATGATGACCCGGGCGTGCTGGTCAGCGCGTGCCTCTTCGGCGATGGCGCGGCGGCGGCGGTGGTTTCGGCCGAGCCCATGCCCAATAGACGGAAAGTGGAGTGGCGCATTGCCGAGACCGTGTGTTCGCCCGCTGAGCGCGACCTGCTTCGTTTCGAGTCGGTCGGCGGCATGCTGCGAAACATCCTGTCCGTCCGGGTGCCCGAAATCGCCGCACGCCACGCCGCCCACGTGTTGAACCAAGCCCTCGGCCGCGCCGGGATCAGCCGATCGGAGATTGCCGGCTGGATCCTTCACAGCGGCGGCCGCGATGTGCTGAACGCGTTGAACGACGTCTGGGGCCTTTCCGCCGAAGACACCCGATGGAGCAGCGATGTGCTCCGGCGATTTGGAAACATGAGCAGCCCGAGCTGTCTCTTCGCCCTGCGCGATGCGCTGGCCGGGGGGCATCCCGCCGGTCTGTGGTGGCTCGCGTCTTTTGGGGCCGGGTTCACCAGCCATGGCGCCCTGCTGGAAGTGGGAGGGTGATCCCCTGAAATGGTTGACCGGAACGCCCCTTGCGAAGCGTTCCGGTTTCCCCCAACCAACCCATGCCTCTGGGTTGAAATCTATTTCTTCTGGAGCAGTTCGCTCATCTTGAAGATCGGAAGGAACATGCAGATCGCGATTCCTCCGACGGTGACTCCCAGAAAGACGATGAGCAGCGGTTCGATGAGCGACGTAAGGCCGGACAGCGTGGTCTCGATCTCTTCGTCGAGGAAGTCGGCGACCTTCTCCATCATCTTGTCGATCTGGCCGGTCTGTTCACCGGCGGTGATCATTCGCACGACCATCGACGGGAAGATGGGGTGTTTCTGCAGCGCGGTGGTGATGCTTTCGCCCTGTTCGATGTCGCCGGCTGCAGTCTGAATGGCCTTTTCCATGACGACGTTTCCAACCGTTCGGGAAACGATCTGGAGCACTTCGAGGATCGGAATGCCGGAACGGATCAAGGAAGCGAATGTGCGGGTAAACCGGGCGAGACAGATCTTGTGGGCGATGGAACCAAAGATCGGCAGGGCGATGCGCCGAGCATCCCAGAACCAGCGGCCGGCAGGCGTCTTGAGGAAATAGAACCAACCCCAGATGGCCGCTGCGAGTCCGCCGGCGAACACGAGGAAGAATCGCTGGAGGATGTTGCTCAGATCGATGAGGAACTGCGTCGGGGCGGGAAGCTTCGCGCCGAAGCCGGAGTAGATCTCGCCGAAGACGGGGACGACCTTCAGCAGCAGGAAAATGGTGATGCCGATCGCGATTACGGTGACCGACGTCGGATACATCATGGCCGACTTGACCTTTTTTCGGAGTCGCGCCGTGTTTTCGAGATAGGTGGCGGTGCGTCCGAGGATCTCCGCGAGGAGACCGCCGCGTTCGCCAGCGCCGACCATCGAGACGTAGAGGCGATCGAAGACTTTGGGATGTTTGGAGAGCGCCTCGGAAAAGCTGTCGCCGGATTCGACCCGCACGCAGATGTCCTTGATGACATCCTTCATCACCTTGTTGGTGGTCTGTTCGGCCAGTGCCTGGAGCGATTGCACCATCGAGAGGCCCGCGTCGACCATGGTGGCAAGCTGGCGGGTGAAAACGACGAGATCCTGGAGTTGGACGGAGCCGCCGCCGGTCCTGCCCTTCGCGCCGACCTTCTCCTCGATGTTGAGGACGAGAAGATTCCGGTTGAGGAGCGAGGCGATGGCCGCCTGCTCCGTGGCGGCTTCGATCACGTTCCTGACTTCCCGTCCGGAACTGGATTCACGTGCGATGTAGCTGAATGCCGGCATGGTCGATTTCCTGGGAGGAACGGGATCGGGCGTCGACTGACGTCCTTCTCATTCCCAACAGGCTTGATCGGCACGCAGGTAGCGTTCCATTAGCAGAATCTTGGAAAAGAACCCGGGGCGCGTGGAAACGACCGATGGCCCATCCTCAGAACCGCCAGATCAGCCGGGCGTTGATCCGGTAGTCCTGGACGACCTGGAAGCCGTTGTTCTCGATCAGGACCGGCAGATCGACGCAGGGCCGGGCCTGGAAGCAGGCCTCCCAACGCCACGCACTTCCGGCCCCGCGAGCCAGTGCGACCAGCCCATGTGTGTCGCGGTCCGGTCGCCGCCTGCGGCAACAGAAAACCTCCGCCGTTCAACAACTCCTTCGTGTGACAACTCCGCTGGGACCAGCGATTGCTCCGATTGCCCGGCTCAGCGCGGAGCGTCGGCTGTGGCGGCCTTGGCCGTCGGCTTGACGGCCGGTTTCGCGCCGCCTTTCGGATCCAGGTTGGCCATCAGGTCGTCCTGCGAGACCTTCGAGGCCACGCCGTTGGCCGGCACTTCGACCTTGGACACCCAGAGCAGCGAGTTCAGCACGAGCTTGCGCAGGTCGTCGTTGCCCCAGTTCAGGTGGTTGTGCCCGCCGGTGAAGCCAAACCCGCGTCCGCCGTCGGCGCGCTCGGTCGACCATGCCACGTGCTGCGGCAAGCGGTTCTTCACGGCCTCACGCACGGCTGGATTGCCGGAGTGCGGGCCATCGCCCCGGCTCACCGTGCTGTCCGGGGC
>JAYUUX010000257.1:0-1818 GCA_043754645.1 Verrucomicrobiales bacterium
GCGGACAAGAAGGACCTCCTCACCCTCTCCAAGGAACTGAACGACCTCGCGATCCGCACCCGCGACCGGAAGATCACCTCGGCCGACCTCAGCGGCGGAACGTTCACCATCTCGAACCAGGGCGCCATCGGCGGCGGCCACTACACCCCGATCATCAACAAGCCCGAAGTCGCCATCCTTGGAGTGGGCAAGGGCAGCTACCAGGCGGTCGTCACAGACGCCAAGAGCGGCAAGATCGAGTCGCGCCTGATGATGCCCATCGCGCTCAGCTACGACCACCGCGCCATCGACGGCGGCGACGCCGTGCGGTTCTCGCAGGACCTGATCGCAGCGTTCGCGGCGCTGAACGACGAGACGGTGAAGCTCTAACCTCGAAGCGATTTCTACAATGGACCCGATCAAAACTGAAGTCGTCGTTCTGGGCGCAGGCCCCGGCGGATACGCCGCCGCATTCTACGCCGCGGACCTCGGCAAGAAGGTCATCCTCGTCGAGGCCGACAAGCTCGGCGGCGTCTGCCTCAACCGCGGTTGCATCCCCTCCAAGGCGCTGCTCCACGCCACCGAACTCATCACCGAGGCGAAACACGCCGCCGCGCTGGGAATCACCTTCCAGCCGCCCGTGGTGGACCTCGCCAAGATGCGCGCCTGGAAGGACACCGTCGTCGCCAAGAACAGCGGCGGCATCGCGGCGCTCGCCAAGATGCGCGGAGTGACCGTCATCACGGGCAAGGGCTACTTCGAGAGCTCTTCCATCCTCCGCGTCGAAACCAGCGACGGCCAACAGCGCGTCCAGTTCGACAAGGCCATCGTGGCCATCGGATCACGGCCCGCTTTGCCGAAGTCCTTCGACCTCGGAAATCCCCGCGTCATGACCTCCACCGAGGCGTTGAACATCGAGGAGGTTCCGGAAAACCTGCTCGTCGTCGGCGGCGGCTACATCGGCATGGAGCTTGGCACCGTCTACTCGAACCTCGGCTCCAAGGTCACCGTGATCGAAGCCCTCGATGGCATCCTCATGGGAGCCGATCCGGATCTCGTCCGGCCCGTGCTCGCGCTCGCGACGAAGAACTTCAAGGAACTCCGTTTCAAGGCCAAGGTCGGCAAGATGGCGACCAAGGGGAAGCAGATCCAGGTCGTCTCCGAATACAACGGCAAGACCTACGACGAACTCTTCGACCGCGTCCTCGTCTCCGTCGGCCGCACGCCGAACAGCGCCGACGTCGGGCTGGAGAACACCAAGGTCGAGCTCGACGAGAAGGGCTTCATCAAGGTCAACGACAAGATGGAAACAGCCGATGCGAACATCCTCGCCGTTGGCGACATCGCGGGCGGAATCATGCTGGCTCACAAGGCGTCCAAGGAAGCCCGCGTGGCCGTCGAAACAATCGTCGGCGAACCGCTCGCCACGAAGAACTGCTTCATCCCCGCCGTCGTCTTCACCGATCCCGAGGTCGCGTGGGTCGGCCTGACCGAGACCGAAGCCAAGGCCAAGGGCATCGAGGTGAAGGTCGCGAAATTCCCGTGGGCCGCTTCCGGTCGCGCAATGACCTTCGACCGCACCGACGGCCTGACGAAGCTCATCATCGAGCCCGGCACCGACAAGCTGCTCGGCGTCGGAATCGTCGGCCATGGTGCCGGCGAGCTCATCGCCGAAGGCGCGGTCGCCCTTGAGATGGGCGCCAACGCCAAGGACATCGCGCTCACCGTGCATCCGCATCCGACGCTGTCGGAAACGATCATGGAAGCGGCCGAGGTCTACTACGGCCACTCCGCCCACTTCTTCACCAAGAAGCCGGCGGCCCACTGAACTCTGGAATT
>JAYUUX010000258.1:0-2895 GCA_043754645.1 Verrucomicrobiales bacterium
TGACCTTCGTAAGGAGACCGTTGATGGCCATCACCGCCACCTGGCCGGACACTTGGACCCGGCCGGACGGATCGATCCGGAAGTCTTCGCCGGGCTTCAACTGTTGGCGCGAGTGCCGGAGTTGCGCGTCGGTCAGGTAGTCGTTGAAGGCCTTCGCCGAGTCGTCCGGGGAAGGAGTCAGGATCTCGCGGTCGGGATACAACCCTCCGACGCTGGGAACGATCTCAGGATAGGCGGCCTCGAGCAGCAGGCGATTCAGGCGAACGCGGGTGTGGCCCAGAGGATTCTCCGCGATGAATTTGGTCAAATACGGCGAGATGGTTACTCCCGCGAACCGGTTCGTCTCCCAGATGGACGGTCCGTCAATGATGAGATTCAGGTCCGTGGCCAAAGCAGAGGACAAACGCGCGTTGGCAGCGCCTCCGAGAAGGTTCCTCGTTTCCGGTGAAACCTTGTCCCGCAGAAAGACCCCCAAAGCTGCCGGTCCACCCTTGCCGATCAGCTTCGCCGCAAGCGATGCCGGATCCTTGAAATGGTCCGGCTCGAAGAAGGACGCACCGACGCGGCGCTCCTTTTCAATGTTGTCGCCGATGCCGAGGAACAATGAATCCAGAGCCTTCGCGCCAGGGAGGAACCTGGTGTATTCGAATTCCTGGAAGAACGGGGGATCCTTCTGTGTGCTGCGGTTGTAGTGCGCGCGGATGTAGCTGAGGTAGGTGCCGTCCGCGAGGGCGTTCTGGGTGATGATGTAGACGTCGCGACGGTCGAACGCCGGATTCGCCCGGTCCTTGGCCTCAACGAAACTCTCGCTGAAGATCATGTAGGTCGGGTTGAAGCGGCCGGGGTCTGTTCCACCGAACAGCACGGCGTCCTTCGCCATCGCGGGATACAGGGGCTTGCCGTCGGTTCCCTTGGGAGCCGGGGCCATCTTCGTGTCCATCTCGGGATGGAACATGTCGTGGCCGAACCAGTATCCGAAATAGTGGCCCTTCTGCTCGTTGTCATACCAGTGCGCCATGATCGACCAAAAAGGCGTCAGGCCGACGAGGCCGATGAACGCGAAGAAAGGCAGGCTCTTCTTGCCTGCCTGCACCAGGACGAAGATCCCGACGGTGAGCCCGAAGAGCACCAGCGAGGCAACCACCGGGTGGAAGTTCAGTCCATCACGCAGGGTCAGGGCCAGGCCCTCCGTGTAGATCGAAAGACCGGTAAGTCCGTCAATCGTCTGGAACTCCTCGTGGAGCGTGCTGGCCAGGCCGAGGAAACCCATGATCAAGGCGGCGGCTGAACCGATCACCGCCCATTGGCGGACTTCCTCATACCGCGCCACCAGGAATGCCGCCATCAGCGCGAAGCCATAGCCCACGCCCATGGCGATGAAGACGTGCGACGCGGTGAAGAACACCTTGTGCAGCTCCCTGCTCTGCCGATCAAGGCCCGGGTTCAGCAGGACCAGCAGCAGCAGCGACAGGCACAGATAGACCGCTCCCAGGCCGATGATCCACGCGCGCTCGCGGTTCGCCAGCATGCGGAAAAACAGGAACGGCGTCAGCGCGACGACCAGCAGCAGCATCGTGAACTCTTCACGCGCACCATCGAGGTAAAGGCCCAACTGGCCGGCAAACTTCACTGGCTCGGCCAGAGGATTCACCGGCTTGACGGACTCATACTGGCCGCGCTTCACCGCATGGAGGAACCCATCGGCCGTGCGGGCGTAGCCCCAGTTCATGGGCGGGTTCGTCATCGAAGCCACGGGCATGTAGAAGTAGCCAATCGCTCCTACCCCCCAAAACACCAGCGATACGAGCGCCACGCGGATGAAACCCTGGACCATCGGCCACGACTTCACGCAGACGAACACGGTCACTACGAGGACGCCCACTCCCAGGACGAAGGCCTTCATCAGACCCAGCACGGTGAACGCCAGAAGAACGAGGATAACGAGGGCCATGGACGCCTTTAGAAATCCCTGGGTGACGACCGTGAAGTAGACCGCCCCGACCACGGTCATGAGGCCGATCGCGTTGAAAACGAGAAACAGCGCGGCGTTTTCCTTGAAGATGGAGATGTTGCCGGTTGCCGCCATCAAAAGAGCTCCGATGTAGGCGACGGAACTGCCGATGCACAGCTCGCGCCCCGCGTCCTTGCTGGCCGCGCCCACCAGAACCAGGATGCCGACGGCCGCAACGAGCAGCGACATGTGGTTGGTCAAGCAGATGCCGAAGAAGAACATCCCGTAGTAGAGGTAACGCAGCTGGTGCGGCGCGTAGATCCAACGCAGCAGGAACGTCAGCGTCAGCATGAGCGACAGCACGCTGAGGGTGTAGACCTCGACGATCACCGCCTGGCTCCACATGTAGCCGTTGAAACCCATCAGCAGCGCCGCCACCAGGCCGGTCACGACGCAGATCACCGATTCCTTCTTCCGATCCAACGTCTTCAGGGCCTCGATTCCCTCGATCATCATGCTGCTCCCGCGCGAAACCAGCAGCGCTATCAGACCGCAGGACAAGGCGCTCGCCACCGCCGACGAGAGCGAGACGCGCCAGGCGATGTTCGAAAACGGCACCAGCTTCGTGAACAGCCAGGTGTAGAGCGTCCAGACGGGATAGCCCGGAGGATGCGGCACACCCGCCCAATGGGAACCAACCGCCAGTTCACCCGAATCTTCCAGCGTGACCTCCGGCGAGATGGTCAGCCAGTAGCCGATCATGACCACCAGGGTCGCGAACCCGAACGTGAACCAGTCGAGTTTGCGGAAGAGGGCCGGCACATGCACCGGCACCACGGGCGTGACCGGCGCGGACACGGCCGCTTTCTTCGCTTGCTTGCCGGACCCCGGCTTTTCCTGCTGCTTCATTTGAAATCAATATGGTCGGTTGGACCGGAAATGGG
>JAYUUX010000259.1:0-1643 GCA_043754645.1 Verrucomicrobiales bacterium
GGCGGCTTCGAGGGCGATCAGCGGATCGGAATCCTGCAGCATCGGAGCAATCTCGGCTTCGCCGCGCATGCGGAAGGCGACCGCCGCAGCCTTGCGAACAGCGGGTGAGACGTCCTTCGACGCGGCGACGCGCTGGGCGATGGTGGCGGACTTCGCCAGGGCGAAGGCGCCGACATGTTGCAGGACGCGGTCGTTGCCGTTGTTCTGCCAAAGGAGCTTCACGATTCCATCGAAGGCGGCGGGACCGGCGAGCTTGGCGACGGCCTGGGCGGCAAAGGAGCGGACGCGCGGACTGGGATCTTCCATCGCCCTGATGACGGGCGCGAGGCTGGTGGGAGAACCGGCATCGGCGAGCGTCCGCAGAACCTGGGCGCGGACTTCGGAATCGGGATCCTTCAGGAGCGTCACCAGCACGTCGGCAATGTCCTTCGTGGGATTGATCTCGGCGGTCCCGCCTTTCCGGCCGATCTGTCCAAGGCCCCAGATGGCGTGCAGACGGGCGAGCGGATTCTCGGCGAGAAGAGCGACCTGCTTCAGGATCGGCAGCGCCTCGGAACCTCGCGCGGCCAGCTCGAACTGGGCTTCCTGCCGGACCCTCATGTCCTTGTGATCAAGATAGGCGACGAGACCGTAGGTGGTGGCGGTCTCGAAGCCTTGGCCGAGGAGGCGTTTGGTTTCGGCGACGATGGGCTGTTTGGATGCCTCCGTATCGGTCAGGCGGAAGATCCGGCTCTTCTTGGTCCGTTCCCAACCTTCACCCCAGTCGGCGAAATAAATGGAGCCGTCGGGTCCGATGTCGACATCGGGGATCAGGGCGTTGGCGATGAAGCTGTCGTGGGCCGTGAGCGCGTAGCCCGCGCCGTCGCGGTGGGCGGCGATGCTGGAAACGCCGCTGCTGGCGCTGGTGCCCTTGAAGTAGGCGAGGAAGAATCGGCCGTCGAGTTTCGGCGGGAGGCCGGTGCCGGGGTTGTGGACGAGACCGCTCGGGCCGTCGGCGATGTTCGCGACCGGGGGCAAAACATAGGCGGCCTGGCCGTCGAAGTTCGGAACCCAGAGGCGCTCCATGTTCCAGGGTCCGGCATTGCCGAGCGGAGCGTGCTGGTAGCCGACACGCCAACCGGAATCGGAACCTTCCACGACGTGGACCCAGCGTTCGCGGTCGCCCTGGTCGGAGTCGTTGTCGCCGGTGAAGAGATTGCCGTGGTTGTCGAAGGCGAGTTCCTGGGGATTGCGCAGGCCGCGATAGACGACCTCCATGTGCGAGCCGTCCTGCTCGCAGCGGAAGACGGCGCCTTCATCGGGGAAGGCGAGCGTCGTGCCCTCCTTCGTTTTCACGCTCGCGCCGCGGTCGCCGAAGGAGAAATACAAGCGCCCGTCCGGCCCGAGCGCGAGGCCGTGCATGTCGTGGCCGGTGTAGCTGAAGCGCACGCCGTAGCCCGCGCTGAGGGATTCGCGCTTCTCGGCTTTTCCATCCGCGGTGATGCCCGTGAACTGCCACAAGTTCGGCATGTTCGTGCACCACACTTTGCCGTTGTGCGCGAGGACGCCGGAGTTGATGCCGTCGAGCAGCGTGTTCATCGTCGCGGCGTATTCGCTGGAGGCGTCGGCCTTGCCATCGCCGTCCTTGTCCTCGACCAGCCGCA
>JAYUUX010000260.1:0-8838 GCA_043754645.1 Verrucomicrobiales bacterium
AGCGCGCGAAGGTTTCGGTGCGTCCAGCCATCCCGGATTCCATGAGGGCGTCGCGGATCTCCTCGGCGAGCGGACGGTTGTCCACGTAGCGGTGCTCGACGGCGATGGAGAGTTCGGAGTTGAAGTTGTCCACCTCCTGCGTGATCCCGCGGATCATCGTGATCATGTAGTTGTAGGCGAACATCGCCGGGATCGCGACGAAGAGTCCGACGACCGTGGCGATGAGCGCGCCGGCCACGCCGGGCGCCATGGCCTGGAGATTGGCCGAGGCCGCCTGGGCGACGCCCGCGAATGTTTCCATCACGCCCCAGACCGTCCCGAGCAGCCCGATGAAGGGGCCGCCCGCGACCGCCGTGCTCAGGATGATCATGCCGCGCTCCAGCGAGAGCGACGACGCGCTCACCGCGCGTTCCTGCGCGACCATCACGGACTCGAAGGACGCCGTGCTGATCCGCGTGGTCGACGCCTTGGCGAAATGATCGGTGTGGACCCCGTCAACCAACACACCCGGCGCAGGGATCGGGCGGGCGGACCGGACTTCCACGGGATTGTTCTTAAGGTGGTAGGCTAGTTCCTCCGTGCCGGCGGCGTAGACGGCGTATTCCGGCGAGCCGTGGAAGGTCGTCCCGGCCCGCATCAGCTCCAGCGGATCACGCGTCTGGCGCCAGGCGGCGACGAACTTCTTCGTCTGCCGCCGGGCGAGGAAGAGCTGGCGGGCCTTGTTGATCATGACCGTCCACGAGATGAACGAAACGAGCAGCAGCGAACCGATGGTGATCTTTCCCTCCATCGTGGCCTTGTCGAAGGCGAACTGGAGGGCGTTGGCCAGGATGGGTGACAATTCGGCGGTCATGGGAAGTGCGGATCAGGGTTTCGCCACGGGCGCGTTGGTGGACGCCGGACGCGCGAGCGGAGCGGGCGCCACGACGGGAGCGGGAGCCATCGGCGGAACCGGCGGGGTCAACCGGCCGGAGCCGAAGTCGCTCTTCTCGCCGAAGGCCTCGACCCGGCCCTCGACCAGCTTCACGGCGAACTCGCGGCGTTCGCTCATGCCGGCGTGGTTCAGGTTGTAGCCGAGGAACACGGTGTCGCCCTGGGCCGCGGTGTGGGAGGGACGGCCGAGGATCTTCTCGACCTGCGCCCTGCCCATGCCGGGCTGGATCTGGTTGAGCTTCTTGGAGGACGTGCCGCAGCCGACGAGTCCGACGCCGACGGCGGTCAGGAAAACGCATAGGGCCAAACGAGAATGGCAGGACAAAAATTTCACCCCGCACTTCTCGGGAATATCGATGGCGGCTCCATGGCGGAGCCGTGACGATCTCGTGACTTCAGACACGCCCCGTCCGCTCCTGTTTCCCCCGCACCGTCCGCAGCCATTCGGCCGGGGTGACGCCCATGTGACGTTTGAACGCTGCGCGGAAGAAGCCAGCGTGGGTGTAGCCGGCGACCCGGGCCACGTTGTCCACGCGCGCATCGGCCTCGCCCAGGAGATCCCGGGCCTTCCGCAGGCGCAGTTCGGTCATCTTGGTCCGCATCGAGACGCCGAACTGCACGCGGAAAAGCCGGTTCAAATGCCGCACCCCGCACCGGCAACGCGCCGCCAATTCTTCGGGCGCCAGGCTCAGCAACTCGCTTTCCGGCAGTTCCTGCATGAGCTGGTGGAACCGGTCCGCCGCCGTGGGCACGGACGAAGTCTCCTCCTCCGGCAAGACCATCACCAACCCGTCGAAGACCTCCGCCACGATGGAGAGAAGCTGGATTCTACGGGAGATTCCGCCACGTCCCTCGACGGACAGGGTCTTGAAATGTTCCGCCGCCAAGTCCGACGCCGGGAGGATGCGGATGCCGTTCTCCAGGCTGCTAGCCACGTGCTCCACCGCCCGCAACTCGTGGAACGTAAGCACCCCGGCCAACGCGTCCGGTCGCAGTCCGAACATCCACCCCACAACATCGCCCAACTGGCTCGCCCGGATGGTCCCGGCGCTGGCGGGCGGCAGCACGAGCATCGAACCGGCCGCGATCTCCGACGCCCTCAACGGCCCCATCCAATAGGCGAATCCCGCGTCGATGCGGATGAAGAGCCACTCCTGTCCAGCCGGTCCCGACTCCTCGCCGGCGCGGAGATGGAACGGGGTCAACGACAGGTGCTGAAGCATCGTCCAACGAAGAAGGGGTCCGTCCGTGACGAACCCATGTCGGAAGAAAAACGATTCCGTGACAACACCGCTTCAACCGCCCGCTCCGGCAAGATCCTCCAAGGCCGCGCCCAATTCCGGGAACCGGAACACAAACCCCGCCTCCAGCAATCTTCCCGGAACGACCCGCCGGCTTTTCAGCAGGAGCTCCGTCTCGGTCCGCATGAAGCATGCGCCCACCTCCAACATCCACTTCGCCGCTGGCAGGCCGAAGCCGGGACCAAATCGCTGCCGGAACTCGCGCATCCAGTCGCCGTTCGTCACGGGATTGGGCGCGGAAAGATTCACCGCTCCCGCGATGTCCGGCCGGCCCATGAGGAACTCGATCGCACCGATCAGATCCGCCTCGTGAAGCCAGCTCATGTATTGGCGGCCACCCGCAAGCGTCCCGCCAAGACCGAGACGCGCGAGCAATCGGAACGGGATGAAAACGCCGCCGTCACGCCCAAGCACCATGGCGATCCGAAGCATCACCTTGCGGGTTCGCGGCGTGACCGCAGCCTCCATCTCACCCTCCCAGGCGCGGCAGACATCGACGGAAAACCCGGAACCGATCTCGCCGGTCGCTTCGTCCATCGGACGATCCTCGGCATGTCGGTAAATCGTGGCGGATGCCGAGTTGAACCAGACGACCGGCGGACGGGCGCAGCTTCCAATGGCTTGACCGAGAACCCGTGTGGACTTGAGACGCGACTCCAGGATCAACCGGCGGTTGTCCGCGTGGTAACGGCAGTCGACGCTGCGCCCGGCGAGATTGATCACCGCGTCCGCTCCTTCGAGTTCGCTGAACCATTCACCCGCGGTTTCGCCGTCCCACAGGACTTGCCTTGCGTCGAGTCCGCGAACAGGCCGTCGCACCAGCGCGACCACATTGTCGCCCTGCGAACGGAACCAACCCACAAGGCTGCGCCCAAGAAATCCGCCCGCGGCGGCCATGACAATACGGCGTGGTTGGGACTTCGATACGGCTTGTTGGTTCATACTCTGATCCTTTCAGTTCATCGATTGCGGGCGGCCCATCCAGACGTCGTCCACACCCGCGGAGCAGGTGGCGCCGATGAGCCGGGCGTCGGAGAGTTCAGGAAAACCGGCGCCGAGGATCGACGCCTCGCACCTCACCACACGGCAGCGCCGTTGCAGCCAGGCCGGATGCCAGATGCGGAACCGGCGACGACGACCGCCGCGATCCGTGAAGGCGGTGTAACGCTCCATCAGAAACTCGGTCTCCGATCCCGGTTCGCATGGCTGGTCTCGGCCCACCGCTGCAAATACGCCTTCGAATTGGCCATCACCCCCGAGCGGTTTCACGCAGATATGTCGGACCCCGCAATGCTCTCTCAGATCGAAGCGCCCCGCACGATACGGCAGTCCATACACAGGCCCTCCGAACGGAACACTCAGCCGGTTGGACAGCCATTCGACGAGGAACTGGATGCCGGTCTCGTCGCCGTGCCGCACATACGTGCGAAGGTTCAGAAACCAGCTGCGGGTGAACGGAGCGAAGAGGGGTTCCGTGAGGCCGGGCAGAATCCGCAGGCGCATCCGGTCCATGTGGAAGACCACCAACGACACGAAGGCGCGCCCGTGAAACAGATCGAGCGTGAACGGCGTCAGCCGCTGGAGGCGCTTTGGATCCACCTCGAAGTGGGCCATCACCACGTCGGACCAATCGGCCAGGAAAAGCGGTTCGCCATCCGTTAACTCCATGCGCGTCTTGGCGTCGGCCGAATGCGACCTGCACTCGGCGCAAGCGCCCAAACCACCAACCGGAACCGTCCTCTGTTTTAATGGAGTTGTGTTCATCGTGTCTCCTTTCCATCGCCGGCTTCGCAACCGCCGGCAGTGCGTTTCAACGAACTAACCGCCGAGTTTCGACATCGACGGACTGACGTGTTTGATCCCCTTGGAATGCCACTCGTGCTCGATGTCGCGCATCAGAAACGCGCTGTCGAACTCGGCCGCGGCGCCGAGTCGCGTCATGAAATCCGAACGGACTTCGTCCACCGCGAGAGGCTGCATCCGCCATGTCCTGCAGCGGAGTTCCATTCCATCGACGATGTCGCCCCGGGGCGTGGCCGACCATCCGACCGAGCCGGCCAGAAAGAACGCGTTGGCCTCATCCAGGGATCCAAAGATCGAGTCGGCGGGCATCATGTCGGTCTCGATGCCGCTCACACGAACTCCCATTTGGCCTCGAACCCCGGCCACCTCCATCGAGATGCGTCCCGCGTTTTCGTGGACTTCGAACCGGGCCGCTCCGTGATGCCCGGGGAACACCCGGCCACCCGCCATCCGGTTGATCCAGGAATCCGTATCGCGGCGAGGAATGAATACGCCGCTGCGGGTCTGCCCGCCTTCGTCCCACTCGACGGCGATGCGGTGGGCGGCGTTCTCCGAGGTCAATCCGATCCACGCGGGCAACCCACGCGGACGAACCTGCTCGAGACGGATCAAACAGATGCCCGCGACAGCGTGTCCTTGGATCCGTTTCACCTGAAACGGAGCAGGCACGAACGGCTCCAGCGCTTCCGGCCGCACCCGGAAGTTGACCAGGATCCGCCGGACGATCCGGCCCGAGATCACGGCGTTTGGGAACAAATTCACAGTGTGCCTCCTGCATCGCCCACCCTCGTCTCTGAGAGGCCCTGGATGTGGTTGAGCACGCGGCGATGGATCGAATGGATGATACGATCCGACCAGAATCTCCAGTAGCGATCAGGCCAGAGCCCATGCCGATACCACGTCGTTCCTTCGAGAAGCGTTCCGCCGTTCGGCAGAGGCGTGATCAGGAACTGGCCCTGCTCCGATTCCATGAAACCGTGCAGATGTGACGCATCGACCGAGGAGTAAGGGCTCCATTCGCGCATCGGAGGTGGATTCGATGTGACGTTGAAACGAAGCAGGCGCGGCTCATCCCAAACCGTGATTGGCTCGACGAATGGGCCCGTCGAAAACTGGCAGAACCTGATGGCACCGACTCCCGATCCGCGGATCTCGGCGCGAATCGGATAGGCAATGCCCATACGGAAATGGGTTTCAGTCGGAGCGGGCAATTCGGGGAAAGAGACAACGTTCGACCAAACCGTTTGGACAGTCGCGTTGACCAAGACCGACGTCGTCACGGGTCTCACTTCTGGCAACGGAGCCACAGCCTTTTCTCCGGCGAGGATCATCGGCAGCACCAGCAACGGAACGCAAAACAGTCCACCGCCCGCCCCGCGAGAGCTCAACGATCCCGCGACGACACAGCCGAAGACAGCCCCCGCCAGTGCCAACCCGAGAGCGAGCGGCGCGGCCATGAGGATGCAGATGAAGCCTTCCAGCGCGACTGCCAGGAGCACCCCGCCGACGAACAGGCACGAGAGTGTGGCGGCCGCCAATGCGTCGCGCATCGCCATCGTTCCGTGCAGGGAAAGCAACAGCGACGACAGGAATCCCATGCAGAAGGGCAGACCGGCGAATAGCGCCCACCCGTAGCTTTCCAACACATGCGTCCCGAACCAAACGACGGCCGCCGCCGCAATCGATGTTAGTCCGGCCGAGGCCAGCGCAGCGCCAACCCGAGTGCGCGGCATCCAGCGCGGAACCTTTCGGGCAATTGTCGATCCATGGGCCAGTCCTTCGATCGATCGTGGCGGCACGACCGCCAGCACGGCAAAGAAGAGGAATTTGATCACCGGGGCAAAGAAGAGAAACGACAGCCAAAGCGGCAGCCCTGCCGACCGGAGCCGCTTCACCGTGAACGTCATTCCCGCCCAGATGAACGGGATGGCCAGAACGAGCATGGAAATCCTCCAACTCTGGGAGGTGGGTTGCCCAAGCGGGTCGACCGCATAGGCCCAAGCCCGTTCATAGGCCGAAAGAGACCACGCTTCGCCGGCAAGAAAGTAGGCGACGAACCGATCCAGGTTGAATTTAACCCCCGCCAGCAAGACGCCCCAGACAACGAAGCCTGCCCGGCCGATGGTTCCCTCGGGCAACAGAAACTTTACGATCCGGTTCACGGTGTCCCTCCCTTCAGAGCCGCCCAAAGGAAGACCAACGGCAGCAGGGCGAAGATGACGTTGGTGATCTGATACCCGACCCGATAGAGCACCGTCGTGAGATAGGGCCGGACGTCGAAGACGAACACGGCCGCGATGAGACGCAGCGTCCAGAACGCCGTCAAAAACCAGCAGAACGAACGCGCCAGCGGCCCGCCAGCCGCCAACTCCGCCGCATTGGTCAGCGTGATCAGCCCGAGGCTCACAAGACTCAGGCCGATGAAGGCGTAGTAGACCCAGAAGAGATTCCGGACGAACGGAGGCAGGACCGCCACGTGTTTGCGGAGCCCGACCGCGCCGGGCATCAGCGACCCCGGGATCACCAGGCTCAGCTGGATCCATCCGGCCAGTTGCAGCATGAGTTCGAGTTTCATGGTCGGTTCCGATCCAGGTCAGCGCTGGGGAAATGCAGGCGGGGTGAGTTGCGCGGCCTTGGCGGCGCCCTTACGCCTCATGTTGTTAAAGTTCACCATGTTGAAAAAGTGCATGGCTCCGAGGACCAGCATCACGACGCCGAGCTTCGACGCGAGATACTCTACTCCCTCGACCACCGTCTGGGGATGCAGCCCAATCTTGAGGAACAGGAGGATGAACCCAAGGTTGATCAGGTAAAATCCCACGACGAGCAGGTGGTTCACCGAACCCGCCATCTCGGTGTTTCCGCCGAAGGCGTCGACGAGGAAGATGCGCCCGTTACGGTAGAGGGTCCGGGCGACCCAGACTGTCATGGCGATGCTGACGATGGCGTAGGCCGCGTAGGCGAGGAGTATGGTGTTCATGGGATTTCCTTTGGTTGAGTTGACCGACAGACCGAGGGGCGACCGGGCTCTTCAGGAGAAGAGCGAGGCGACATCCGAGACGAACGGCAGGATCACAGCCCGGAGAAACTGAGGCGGAAACAAAGCGACAACCGGGACAGCGACGGCGATCAAGGTGAACGCCCGCGCCCTCCAGCCTTCAGCGATTCCGAGTCCACGGGCCCAGCGGCTTTTCTGTGTCAACAGCGCACCGCCTTGGATCACGAAGTAGAGTGTCGGAAGGCCGTAGCCGCCCCGCGCCGGAACAGTGATCACCAGTTCGTGAACCAAACCCGACACGAAAAAGACTGCGAGGATCGCCCACCTTGGGCCAGCGACGCGGGCCAGCGGCGCAAAGAGAAGCCTATGGGAGACTTCCTGGAACGCATGGTTCCACCGCTGCCCCCAGAACTCCGCCACGGTTAAGGCACCAACTGGATCTGCCATCAGCGGCCGCACCGCGACGCCGTTCAACCGGAGCACCAGTGCCATCACGTGGAAAACACCGAAGTGGAGGAAGAGAATGATCCCCGCCCAGGCCACCCAACCCGCGTTAAGGCCGTTCGCTCGGCCGCTCTCCGGGGCGACCGCGAGAAACAGAATGCTTCCAATCAAAGCGCAGCCAATTGCCTGAAGCCATTCAACCGCGGCGACAGGTCCGATTCTTCGAGGTTGGACAAACGGCTTCAGATCCATTCCCGGCCACATCCACCACGCGACGAAACGCTTCACCCCGATCGTCCTTAAATCCGCAAACGCCGGACCGACCGCGCACTTGCACCCCACCCAGATTGCTCCCGCCGTGAGCCACATGAGCAACCACGCCGGCGCCACACGCACGACGAAGGGAACCACCAAGGCCACAGCGAGGGGGAGCAACCGGACTGTCCGATTGCCGTCCGTCCCCGCGCGAATCCTGGTGGCGATCGCATTCATGGATCCTCGAAGAAAGCGGTGTGCCCGTGCTGGTTGTGGACCGGTAACCGGACCGGAACCTGGCAAACGCCAAGCCGATGACGGTTCTTCGCCACCCAGCGGTAGGCGGCGGCGGCTAAAGCCCTTATCCCGGGAAGCTTCATCAGCCAACCGAAAGGAGCCATATACCAGACGGCACAGGCCATCGCGGCGATCGCGTCCGCGCCCCCGACGACCCGTCCATCGCCGAGCAGCAGTTTCATCTCATCGGGCATGGCCGTGATTCCGAGCCGCCCCGCCAGCCAGCGGTTCTGCAATGGGACGAACGAGAACCCGCGCGCCTCGAACACGCCGTGCCAGCGCCGGATGAGACTGCAGCAGAAGCCGCAGTCCCTGTCGTAGCCGACCCAGCCGACGAATCCCTCACCACTGTTGTTGTCAGTTGTTTCTGTATTCACAGAAATCCTTTCTTAAAAAAATTTCAGCCGCCGAGGCCGAGAAGCTTCACGGCCTTGTCACCGAGCTTGAGGAATCGGGTCAGCGCCGACACCGGCAGCTTGCGGACCTGCTCATACCACGCGTTCGTCGTCTCGAAGAACCCCTGCAGCTCGCGCAGCCGCTGCTCCGTGTATTCGGAGGTCTCCTTGTCCTTCTCGGCCTGGGCGATGCACTCGCGGAGAATCTCCAGCGTGGGATCGATCTCGCGGCGTTTGCGTTCGTCGAGCACGACACGGAAGAGCTCCCAGACGTCTTTCATGCTCTCGAAATGGTCCCGGCGGTCCCCCATCACGTGGACGATCTTCACGATCTTCCAGTTCTGCAGCTCCTTCAGGCTGTTGCTGACGTTCGAGCGGGCAACGCCGAGTTCTTCGCAGATCTCTTCCGCGT
>JAYUUX010000261.1:0-3647 GCA_043754645.1 Verrucomicrobiales bacterium
CGAGGTCTGGATCAGGTCGCAGAAGTTCTCGTAGGTGTCGGCCTCGCCGTCTCCGTTCACGTCCTTCAACCGCGTGATCCGATCACGCCCGAGGACGTAGACCTGATCCTTCACCACTTTCAGGCCCAGCGGCTGATACAGGCCGGTGGCGAAGCGCTTCCAAGTCAGCTTGGAAAGCGTCGCGTCCACGCCGGTGATCTTCCAGACGTCGCCGTGGATCGTGCAGGCGTAGCAGGTGCCGTCGCTGGTGAAGTCCACGCCGGAGAAGAACATCAACGCCTTCCACGGGTTGTCGTAGGGAGCCGTCAACGTGTCCACCATGAGCGGACCCGTGGAGACGCCGAGTTGGCCACTTGTCTCGAGTGGATGGAACGAAGGATGACTCCGAGGTTTCACGCCATTTTCCGGATCGGATGGGCTCCAAGAGGGCGGCCTTCCAACTCCGACTGATTCGAAGTGGCCGTCACTGAGGAACCCAAAAGAGTTGTTGGTTAGAGCCTGCGGTGCCCACACAAGCGCTACGAAAGTTCGTCCCGCACCGGCTGGAATCGCCGGCGTCGGGACTCTTCCTGCGACGACCACCGCGCTGCTCGATTGGGGAGTTGAGTGCAGGAATACCGTGAACGGTGCCCCCATGTCATCGACATCGAGTCTCACAGCATCGGCAAGCACGGGCAGTTCGAGGGGCTCCGCTCCTGCATAGACGTTCATCCTCCGCACAAAACCCACGGACTCGGAAAATTTCGCCGTTGTTGGCCGCTCCAGAATTCTCCGGTTCTTCGCCTGCCATTCCAACACGGTCACGGGCGACAACAAATTCAGTTCTCCGCGATGAATCGCCGTCAGCCGCGCCCCCTCCGCAGGCCACCGCATCACAGGACCGGGCTTCAGCACGTCGCCGCCCGGCTTCGGCGCTCCAATCAATCCAAACCTTCCCGCCTCCGGCACCACGAACCCTCCAGGCCACCCACCGACCAGATTCATCGTTGCCGTGTCATAGACTACGGAGCCGCTGCCCGCCTTCACCGTGAGCGCCTTTGCGATCGTGACCCCGCCAGGAAGCCGCATGGAGGACGCGAGGAACGGCCCGATGTCCGTCTGCGCCCACCGGTTGTCCACCCAGTCCGCCTCCTTCTGCGAACTCGGCTCACTCCCGGAAATCCGCGGTTCCCCGGGAAGGCGCTCTTGGGCGATGGCGACCGTCGCGATCGACACGTGGCAAAGCGCAATGACGGCAGCCCTCGAAGAACGTCTGCGTGGCGAATTCATAGAAGGAGGCTGCCACCGCCGCCGCCGCGAGAAAAGGCCGGTCGTCGGAACAACACCGGTTCCGGCCCCCGAAATGGACTTGGCCGGATGGCGATCCGGATCAATCTTCGCAAAAACAATGCCGCATCCCTGTCACCCGATGTCCACCGGCCGAAGCCGGCTCTTCGCCCGAGCTTGTCGGATCCTGTTCTTGTGCGTCCTCCTGGCCAATGAACGGATTGCGGGAGCCGCAGAAGATCCGCGCGGGCCCGGCACCATCCGCATGGCCGCGCTGCTCAAGCAGGCCGCCGCGCAGAACGATCCGTTGAAGAATCCGTTTCTGTCGCGGGAAAGGGTTCCCCTGATCCGCCGCGCGCTGGCTTTGGAGAAGGATCCGCTCCAACGGCAGGCCATCCAGTTCGACCTGGCCTACCAGTTGATGAATTCGAACGAGAACGAGGAGGCGATCCGGCTCTTCAGCGAACTGGACACCGCCCTTGTCGCAAACCCGTCCGCCGAGGCCCTGACCAACCGCTCCCAGATCAACATCCACCTCGCGGTCTGCTGGCTGCGCGTCGCAGAACTCGAGAACTGCATCACCAACCACACCACCGAATCCTGCCTCGCGCCGATCCGGGCGGGCGGCATCCACAAGCTCACCCGCGGCTCGACCGCCGCGACCGGCATCCTCCTCCGCCTACTGGAACGGGAGTCCAACAACCTGACGGCCCGATGGCTCCTCAACATCGCCGCCATGACGCTTGGAAACTATCCGGCCGGCGTGCCCGCAAAGTGGCGGATCCCGGAATCCGCATTCGCTTCGGGCTATGACATCGGGAGGTTCACCGATGTCGCCGGCCCGGCGGGTCTGGATGAAAACAAGCTGTCCGGCGGAGCCATCTGGGACGACTTCGACAACGACGGCCTGCTCGACCTGGTGACTTCTTCCATCGGCTTTTCCGACAATCTCCGGTTCCGCCGGAACAAGGGCGACGGCAACTTCGAGGACCGGACCCAGGCCGCCGGACTCGCCGGCCTCACCGGGGGCCTCAACCTGATCCAGGCCGACTTCGACAACGACGGCCACCTCGACTTCTTCGTCCTGCGCGGTGCGTGGATGAAGTCCGAAAGGAGATTCCCCCGCTCGTTGGTGCGCAACCGCGGCAACGGCACGTTCGAGGACGTCACGGAAAAGGCGGGCCTGCTGGCCTACGCGCCCTCGCAGACCGCCGTATGGGCCGACTTCGACAACGACGGATGGGTCGACCTTTTCGTCGGCAACGAATCCAGCGGCGACCAATCGAACCCCTGCCAACTGTTCCGCAACAACCGGAACGGCACCTTCACGGACATCGCCAAAGCAGCCGGCGTCGCCTTCGTCGGCTACGTGAAGGGCGTGGCCTCGGGCGACTTCAACAACGACGGCCGGACCGACCTCTACCTCTCGATGCTCATGCGGGGAAACGTCCTGTTCCGCAACGAGGGCGTCGGCGCCAACGGCGAACAGGGCCTCAGGTTCGCCAGCGTCGCGGGGGCGGCCCGCGTGGCGGAGCCAACGGACAGCTTTCCCACCTGGTTCTTCGACTACGACAACGACGGGTGGGACGATCTCTTCGTCAGCGGCTACCGCATCACCGACGTCGGCGACATCTGCGCGGACTATCTCGGCCTGCCGAACCGCGCGGAGAAAGCCCGGCTCTACCGCAACAACCGCGACGGCACCTTCAAAGATGTGAGCCGCGAAACCGGCGTCTACCGCGTCCTCCATGCCATGGGCTCCAACTTCGGGGATCTGGACAACGACGGCTTCCTCGACTTCTACCTCGGCACGGGCGACCCGGATCTCTCCACGCTGATCCCCAACCGGATGTTCCGGAACGACGCCGGAAAACGTTTCCAGGACGTCACCACTTCCGGCGGCTTCGGCCATTTGCAGAAGGGCCACGGGGTCGTCTTTGCCGACATCGACAACGACGGGGACCAGGACGTCTTCGAGAACATGGGCGGCGCGGTCAGCGGCGATCTCTACCGCAACGTGCTTTTCCAGAATCCCGGCCACTCCAACAACTGGGTCAGCCTCAAATTGGAGGGTGTGAAGAGCAACCGCTCCGCCATCGGCGCGCGCTTGCGAATCGTGGTCTCGACGATCGAAGGCCCGCGCGAAATCCACCGCACCGTGAACTCCGGCGGAAGCTTCGGCGCCAATCCACTCCGCCGTGAGATCGGACTCGGCCAAGCGTCGGCAATCGAGAGGGTCGAAATCCGGTGGCCGGCCAGCGGCGTCACTCAGACGGTGACGAACGTCGCGATGAAGCGCTTCCACCGCATCCGTGAAGGGTCCGCCGCGGCCGAACCGGAAATCTCAACGACGTTCAAGCTCCGCACGGCCGCACAAGGCG
>JAYUUX010000262.1:0-3507 GCA_043754645.1 Verrucomicrobiales bacterium
TGTCGAAGTCCGTGACCAGCAGTTCGAACGAAGTCGGATCCGTCAGGCAGGCTTGGACGACATCTTCCGGCCGGCTGAAGGCGGTGACCTCGACATCGGGGACCGTCCGGAGATAGAGAGCCGTGATCTCAAGCACCTCCGGATTGTCATCCACGACGAGCCAGCGGTGATGGGGCAAAGAGGGTTTCATGGCGGTGCCTTTGTGAAGTTGGACCGTTCCGGTCGGGTTTTGTTCTGACGCCGTCTCGTAAAGGTCGGATGTCGTGGCCGCCTGAAATTGTAAGGGATTGGTAAAACCGGTCTTGGCCCGCTAGCGTTTCGGCATGCGAGTCTTGATTGTCGGATGCGGTTACGTCGGCGTGCCCCTGGGTGCCGAACTGGCGAAGCTCGGCCATGAAGTCCATGGCCTGCGCCGCACGCTGGAAGGTGCGGCTGAGTTGGAAGCAGCTGGAATCAAACCCCTCGCGGGAGATGTTTCGCGGCCGGAAGATCTGGCCGCGTTGCCCGGACCCTACGACTGGGTCGTGAATCTCGTTTCCTCCAGCAAAGGCGGACCGGAGGCCTATCAGCAGGTCTACGTCGACGGCTCGCGCAACCTGATCGCGTGGCTGCGCGGCCAGCCGGCGCCACCGAAGAAATTCGTCTACACCAGTAGCACCAGCGTCTACGCGCAGGCCGACGGTTCTTCGGTCAAGGAGACGAGTCCGACCGAACCCAAGAACCCGACCAGCCAACTATTGGTCGAAGCAGAGAAGGTTGTCCTCGAGGCGGCTCAGCAGGGTTTCCCGGGTGTGGTTCTCCGCGTCGCCGGCATCTACGGTCCCGACCGTGGGCACCTCTTCCACAAATTCTGCCGCAACGAGGCCCGCATCGATGGCGACGGAATGCGGATCATCAACATGATCCACCGCACCGATGTGGTCGGCTGCATCATCTCCGCGCTTAAGAGCGGCCGCGCCGGTGAAATCTACAACACCGTCGACGACGAACCGATCACCCAGACGACCTTCTATCGCTGGCTCGCCGAGACTCTCGGCAAGGCCATGCCACCCCACGCCACGGAAGAGGAGGCCGCCACACGGAAGCGCGGAGAAACCAGCAAGAAGGTGCAGAACCGCAGGCTGAAGGCGGAGCTGGGTTACCAGTTCAAGTTCCCGACCTTCCGCCAGGGCTACACCGCCGAGATCAAACGTCTCGAGGACGCCGGGCTGCTGGAGTTGGCCAAGGACGAGAGGTAACTGGATCGGCTGATGGCGGATACCTGATGCCGGGCTCCGGGAAATCAGGCTCAGAGAATTCGACGGGCTGAGACGAACGTCTTCAGGCGGTTCTCGGCGAAGAGCGGCGACTTGGGATCGAAGCTGTTGAAGCGGACCTGGCCCGAGGCGTGGATGAACATTCCCTTCTCCAGATAGATCGCCACGTGGGTGACGTCGCCCGGCTTCTTGGGGTTGCCGGCGAAGAAGAGGAGGTCGCCCTTCTGAAGTTTTTCGAAGGCCACGCCGGAATCGACTTCCTTGCCCTGTGTCGCCTGCATGCGCGCGTCGCGAAGGAGCGAGATGCCATTGAGCATGAAGACGGACTTGGTGAAACCCGAGCAGTCGGTGGCCTTCGTCGAGGCGGCTCCCCATAGGTAGGGCACGCCAAGGAAGGTCTTGGCGACGCGTTCGATGTTGGCCGGTGTCCCGCGCGCGGAACGTTTCCAGGTTTCGAATTCGGTTCCCGACTGGCGCTGGATGTGGCCGGTGCGTCCGTCGGGCAGCTCCACCTTTATCCAGCCGCCCGAGCTCGAAAGGCGTTTCAGGATGATGCCGCTGGCGAGGTCGGATACCGGCAACGACTTGGCATCGGGCTGTTCCCAGACCCAGTCGTGGAACGCCGTGATGATGATCTGCGGCGATGTCATCCAAGCCCTCAGCTGGGCTTCGGTCATCCGGGCGAGTTCCTGGCGCTCCACCCAACCGGTGTAACCGTCGGGAGACTGGATCTGGAACCAGTTGGCCTTGTGATGGAGCAATGTCACCGGCGAACCGAGCAGCAGCTGGTTCATCAACTCGGCCTGGTGTTTCGGCGCCAACCGCACGTTGGCAACGCTGACATTGACGACCGCGCGGGTCTGGTCGCCGAGATCGACCTCGGGTATCGATTCCGTCGCTTCCAGTTCCGATGATTCCGATTCTGCTGCTTTCTTGCTCATGCGTTCGGCGGACATTGCCGCCATTCCGGCCATCAACATGATGCCGGCCAAAAATCCCGCCCACCAGCGCTGCCTGACGGATCGTTCCATTGGGTCCGATTCTCCGGCGCGATCGGCCGCGCGCCAGTGTCCTTCAGAACCATCCCGTCGCCTTCGGCTCCACGCATCGTTCGTCGGCGGCTCCGCTCACGCAAAAAGGTTCAGCACTGCGTCGAGGCCGCTGAAGTTCAGGGCGTGGCTGGCCTTTGCCTGCACGACGGGTTTGGCCTTGTAGGCCACGCTCACGCCGCCAACGGCCATCATTTCGAGATCGTTCGCACCGTCGCCTATGACGATGGATTGAGCGGTGGAAATGCCAAGCTGGGCGCAGACCGATTTCACTTTTTCGGCCTTGGCCGTGGCGTCGACGATGTCGCCGAGGACCTGGCCGGTGAGCTTGCCATCGCGGGCTTCGAGCGTGTTCGCGAGCGTGAAATCCAGACCAAGGCGGGATTCGAGCCGTGACGTGAAGAAGGTGAATCCGCCGGAAACGAGAAGGCTCCGGAAACCCGATGCCTTCATGGCCGCGAGCATCGTTTCCGCGCCTGGCGACAGGCGGAGCCGCTCCTCGTAGACACGCTGCAAGGCCGACTCGTCGAGGCCGTTCAACAGCCCCACACGGCGGCGAAGGCTCTCGGGAAAGGCGATCTCACCGCGCATGGCCGATGCGGTGATGGCGGCGACCTGCGGTTTGACCCCCACCATGTCGGCGATCTCGTCGATGCACTCGATGGTGATCAGCGTGGAATCCATGTCCATGGCCACCAGGCGGAAGTCGGAGAGACGCCGATGGGCTGGGACGAAAGCCGCATCCGCCCGCTGGGCCGCCGCTGCTGCGATGATGCCCTCTTGGCGGATGATTCCGCCGCAGCGCCACACCCCGGCGGCGACAGGGCGGCAATCGCGCGCGCCGCTAATTTCGGCAAGCTGCGCGGCCAGCGCAGCGGTCGCGCCGGTTCCTTGAACAACGAGGTCGGTCATAGCCAGAGCGCCCGAAACTAGGAACGGCCCCGGTGAAACGCGAGCGGGAACCTCGTCATGGATTTGTCACCGCATCGGCAACCATTCGGCTTGTGCGGTGGCGGGACCGGTCCTAGGTTCCGCCCGTGATTTTAGTGGTTTGTGCCGCACCACTCGCCGTCCCCGCCCTTCTGTCCTTCATCGTCTCTTCGCCCGTTTCCAACAAAGCCCATTCCAATTCTCCTTCGTGAAAAACTACGTCCTCGACACCAACGTCATCCTTCACGACCCCAACTCCATCCTCAACTTCC
>JAYUUX010000263.1:0-6444 GCA_043754645.1 Verrucomicrobiales bacterium
CAAAGCCATCGCCGGCGGGGGTGGCCGAGGAATGAGGGTTGCCCACAATGATGTCTCCCTGATCAAAGGCTATCACGCGGCGCGAAATGAGGCCGAGAAGGTCTTTGGCAATTCAGGGGTCTACATCGAGAAGTTCATCGAGAACCCGCACCACATCGAGTTCCAGATCCTGGCCGACACCCGGGGCAACATCATCCATCTCGGTGAACGCGACTGCTCGATCCAGCGTCGCAACCAGAAGCTGATCGAAGAAACGCCGTCCCCGCTTCTCGAGAACAAGTTTCCCAAGCTCCGCAAGGAAATGGGAAAGGCTGCCATCAAGATCGCCGAAATGGCGAACTACACCAACGCCGGCACGGTCGAGTTCATCGTCGACGACAACGGGAAGTTCTACTTCCTGGAAATGAACAAGCGCGTCCAAGTCGAGCATCCGATCACCGAGGAAGTGACCGGCATCGACATCGTGAAACAGCAGATCCTCATCGCCATGGGCGAGCCGCTGAAGATCTCGCAGAGCGACGTGACCTTTAAGGGCCACGCCATCGAATGCCGGATCAACGCGGAGGATCCGTTCGACGATTTCCGCCCCTGCCCCGGCCAGATCCAGATGTATTACGCCCCCGGCGGCCGCGGCGTGCGCCTCGACAGCCACGTCTACGCCGGTTACTCGATTCCGCCCTACTACGACTCGATGATCGGCAAGCTGATCACCGTCGGCAAAGACCGCCGCGAAGCCCTTGATCGCAT
Source organism: Verrucomicrobiales bacterium (assembly GCA_043754645.1). GTDB lineage: Bacteria > Verrucomicrobiota > Verrucomicrobiia > Limisphaerales > CANJSG01 > CANJSG01. The sequence continues at coordinate 748 of JAYUUX010000263.1, forward strand.
GAGCCGGGCCTTGGCCGAATACATGATCACCGGCATCAAGACGACGATCGGGTTCGAGCAGGCCATCCTGAACGACCCGAACTTCCGCCGTGGAGTCTACAGCACCAATTTCGTCGCGGATCTTCTCGACGGCCCCCGGCGCGGGTTGATCGACGACAAGGGGTAGTTCCAAAGGGCGGCTGAGATGACCTGGAGCGCGCTGAAAACCAGGATTCAGAGTGACTCGCTGGTCTGGGCTTTGGGCCGAACTGGCCTGATCTGCCTCTCAGGATTCGGGGGGTATCTGGATGAGCGGCCCTCCATCCCTGTTGCTCCAACCCTGCTGCTGCTGCTCGTAACGACGCTCGGTCTCACCTTTAGCCTGATCGCCACTGCGGCCACTTCACTTGGGTTGCCGCGCAGCAAAGCGTGGCAGCAGCCAAGCTGGTCTGTCAGCCCGTTCCGCCACGACACCCCGCTCCAGTATTCTTGGTTCGCCGCGAACTTCTTCCTAGCGGCAGCAATTGGAAAACTGTTCGGCACGCTCATCCGCCGGGCAGGAGACTGGGAAGTATTCTCAATCGTTTTGGCTTTTGGGATCGGCCTCAAACTGGGCGTCTACCTCGCCCGCCGGATTTTCAGAAAACGATTCAACAAGCCGCCGCCGGACCCATCCGCATGAAACCTTTAGCGGGTAGCCGCCTCTATGGCTTCGTCGACACGGCCTACTTCAACGGTCGGACTCCAGAAACCATCTGCCGAGAGCTCTGCAACGGTGGAGCGGACCTCATCCAGATCCGGGCAAAGAAAGAGTCAGCCGACTGGGTTCGCCGCTGCGCCGAGGAACTGCTTCCAATCACCACTGCTGCGGGCGTCCGTCTCGTCATCAACGACCATCTCGAAGTCGCGTTGCAGGTCGCCGCGCCGGTCTGCCACTTGGGCCAGGAAGACTTCTTCGATACCGGATACACGCACGTTTCCCATCTCCATCCGGCATCGGGCGTCGGGCATCCGGGATCGTTCCCTTTGATCGGCCTCAGCAGCCACGCGCCCGACCAGGCCCAACGAGCCGTCGCAGCAGGAGCCGACTACGTCGCCGTCGGTCCCGTGTTCCCCACCGGAACCAAGCCCGGCCGGGCGGCCGTCACGCTCGACTACGTCCGCTGGGCCGCGGCGAACCTGACCGTTCCCTGGTTCGCCATCGGCGGGATCACCTTGGAGAATCTTGATTCCGTTCTCGAAGCGGGAGCGACCCGCATCTGCGTCGTGTCGGCAATCCTCAATGCAAAGGACATCACCGCGGTGACGGCCGAGTTCAAACGTCGGCTTCCAACTTGTTGATCCTTCTCGTCCTCGGCCTCGTTCTCCATCTCGAAACTCGAAGCCGAGAAAGAGCAGGAGGAAGAGAACGAGAAGGAGTGAGCTCCGTCGCCGCAGTTGCCTCCCGCGCTTCCGTCCCGCTACCTTCCCGCCCGATCAAATCGGCAATCTGAAATCCAAAATCTGAAATCAGCATGAGCGTCCTTATCGTCGGCTCCACCGCACTCGACTCCATCAAGACCCCCAAGGCCGAGAATCCCCGGCTACTCGGCGGATCCGCCAGCCATGCGGCGGTCGCCGCCAGCTTCTTCGCGCCGGTCAACCTCGTGGGCGTCGTCGGCGAAGATTTCCCGAAGAAGTATGTCGCACTCTACAAGAAGCACGGCATCGACCTGACCGGCCTCCAGATCCAACCGGGCAAGACCTTCCACTGGGCCGGCGAATACGAACTCAACATGAACAATCGCCGCACGCTCACCACGGAGTTGGGCGTGTTCGAGAAGTTCACCCCGCACCTTCCCGAGAAGCACAAGAAGTCGCCCTTCGTCCTCCTCGCCAACATCGCCCCGGCCCTCCAGCACCACGTCCTCGACCAGATGAACAAGCCCAAGTTCGTCGTCGCCGATACGATGGACCTCTGGCTCAACATCGCCCTCGATGACCTCGTCAGCCTGATCAAACGCGTCGACGGCTTCGTGCTGAACGACAGCGAAGCGCACCAACTCACGAAGGAGGACAACGTCTTCGCCGCGCTCAAGAAGCTCCACAAGCTGGGGCCGAAATACGTCATCATCAAAAAGGGTTCCCACGGCTCGATCCTCTCCGGACCCGACGGCTTCTTCATCTGCCCGGCCTACCCGTTGCACAAGGTCGTTGATCCGACCGGCGCCGGCGACAGCTTCGTCGGCGGCATGATGGGTTACCTCTCCACAGCCAAGGGCGACGTCAGGAAAAACATCCGCAAGGCCATGGTCTACGGCAGCGTCACCGCCGCTTTCTGCTGCGAAGGTTTCGGTCTGAACAAGACGACCAAGACGACCCGCAAGAACATCGATATGCGGGTCAAGGAACTCGAGGCGATCACCCGCTTCTGATCTCAAGTGCAACGAAAGGCGGACCCAATGGGCCCGCCTTTTCTGTTACTCATGCGTCGCGCGATGAACCGCGCGGACTACACCGACCGATGCTAGCCTGTCAGAGGAATGCAACCCACTCCGCCACCTCCCGCCTCATGGCGCCCGCTCCAGACCAAGGCCGCGCTCATTGTCGCAGCGACCGCGTTGGTGTGGATCTTCCAACGGACGTTTCTCGACGACGCCGAGCCCACGTTGACCGCGATGATCCTTCTCGTCGGAGGATTGTATCTCGGGTTGTTCGACACCACTCCCCTGCCATCACGCCGTCCGAAGCTGGTGCGTGGGTTGGTATCGATCGGGTTCATCACCCTCGCCGTCGTGCGCATCTGGCCGCAAGCGCCCGAAGCCAGAATGCCGTGGCAGCCTTACAACGTGGAAGCCCTCGCCGCGGCCAAAGCCGCCGGGAAGCCGGTGATGATCGACGTGTGGGCATCGTGGTGCGGCCCGTGCCACGACCTGGATCGCCGCGTGATGTCGCGGGCTAAGGTGGTGAACGCCGTGACCAACGCGGGATGGGTGACCCTCCGTCTCAACGCCAGCAATAACTCCGCCCCGGAAGTCGTCGCCGCGACCGAAGCGTTGGCCGTGTTCGGATTTCCGTCCGTGATCTTCATCGGCACCAACGGCCAGGAGCGGACGATGCTGCGGCTGACCGGCGTCGAGACAGCCGACAATTTCCTCAAGCGCCTGCAGGCGGCGCGTTGATCAGGCGTTCGGTCGACAAGGACCCACGGCCGCGACCAAAGCTTTGATCTGTTCCCGTGAGTGTTCAGACGAGAGGGCAATCCTGAAAAACCCGCTGTCGTTTCCGCCCGGATAGCGCATGAACGGAGGAAGAATCCCCGCCCTTCGCATCCGCTTCTGGATCGCAGCCGCGGTCGTTTCATCGCTCGGCGTCAGCGCGAGAACGGGGCTCGTGGAATCCTCCAACGGCCAGCCAAGACTCCGAAGCGAACTCCGAAGCAGCGTCACGTTGGCCATCAGTTTTGCGCGCAGCCCGGGTGTCTTGCGAAGGATCTCCACAGCCTTGAGCGATGCGGCGGCGAACGGCGGCGGCAACGGCGTGTTGCCGGTGAAGAGCCGGCTGCGAAGCCGGATCGCGTCGGACAACGCCTGAGGCCCAAGCACGGCACCCCCGTAGCATCCGAACGACTTGCTCAACGTCAGCGTCATCAGCACGCGGTCATCGGCGTGAAACGGGCCCGCTCCAGTAAGAGCTTCCCAAGTTCCCTTGCCTGTCCTGCCCAGCGCGCCGGCACCGTGCGCATCGTCGATCCAGAGGCGACCTGAAGCAGGCAGCGCCTCAAGATACTCGGGCAACGGTGCGAGCGCGCCGGTCGCGGAAAACATCCCGTCCGTGGCCACCATCACACGGGTCTTCCCGACGAGTCCGCGAAGCTTTCGTCTCAGGTCGTCGACGTTCCGGTGGGCGAACCGCATGACTTTGCATCGGAGAACATCGCCGGCATCCACGAGGCAGCCGTGGGCGTGTTCATCTAGCAGCAGATGGGTCACTTCCCCTGCAAGAGCCTGGGCCACGACGATCGCGGTCGAGTAGCCGTTCGACGTGAGCACTGCGGACGGCGCGCCGAAAAATCGCTTCAACGACGCTTCGAGGCGGTTGTAGACAGCGTGGTTTCCCGAAGTGCGACGAGACGCCGCGACGTTCAAACCGAACCGGTCGATCGCATCGTGGGCCGCTCGCACCACGGCCGGATGGCTCGCGAGACGGAAATAATCGCAGCCGCCGAAGTAGACCAGGGTGCGTCCGCGCGATTGCACGAATACCCGGTCCACCTGTTGCAGCGGCTGAGGCAGATCGATCATGAAACCAAGCACAGGGCCCTTTCTTTCCAGATCCAGTTGAACACGCATTCCGCGGCGCTCTGGACCGAGTTGAGGACGTTATGATCCGCGTTCCACACGACCTTGGATTCCCGGAAACCGGGACACTGCTTCCGAAGCGAACGGAACACCGGCCCCCACGGCACGACGGGATCCATCGCGCCAGAGACCGCGTAGACCGGGACGGTCGCGGCGGCCGCGAGCGGCCTGAGATCATTGGAGAGCATCAACGCCAATCGATGCACCGCCGCCTGGCGGTCTTCTTCGGTGCGTCTCGCGAGAAACTCGGGAAGCTCGGCCATCGTCTCCGGCGCGTGACGCAACCGAATCCGAGCGTAGAGCGGGTAGAAACTCAGGAACCGCTTCAAAGTTCCAAGCGACTGTCCGCAGATGCGGCGCTGGGTCATTCCGACCATCCAGGGCCACGGATGCCTCACAAAGCCTCCGGCGAGAACCAGTCCCTGCACCCGAAAGCCGCGCGGCTCTTCCGCATCGGCCCTTCGTCCGCTTCGATCGGTGAGAAGCCACGCCGGTTGCGAACCCCAGCTCTCGGCCAGCAACCATCCCTCGGTGATTCCGTTCGCTGCCAGCACCGACTGGATGCCATCGGCGTAGTCCTCGAGCGACCACGTGGTCGTGCGCGGATAGGTGAACTCCACGAACCGGAAATGCTTCGACGCCCGGGCGCGAAAGCTGGGGATCAATGTCCAGTCGCCGTGCATGCCGGGCAGATAAACGATGACGGGACGCCCGGCATCGCCATGGACACGGATTTGGATTTGTTCGTTGGTCTTCAACCTCGGTGCGACGTGATACCTGCAAAGGATTGCTTCGTCTTCGGAAATTTCGAGTTGCGAGTTGCGGCTCCCCTCTTTCGTCCCATGAGATCGGACCACGGGACCAAAGAACCAGACGCCTGCCAGCTCACCCGACGATTGTGTCCCGGAGCCGTCCTCCCCAGAGTCGCTCCAAGCCACACCGCCGTTTCCATGACCACTCGAAGAATTCTCCTGCTCCTTGTCGCGCTCGCCCTCGCGGTGACGCCGGCCTCTGCCGAGTCCTGCCGGATCGAGGTGGTGGAGAAAGGCTCAGGCTGGCCGGTGCCGCTCGTGGAACTGCGGACGACGCATAACGTCGGCTTCGTGACGGACAATGCCGGCGTCGTGGCCGTCGACCTGCCGGAGCTGCTCGGACGCGAAACGTTCTTCCACGTCGCCAGCGACGGTTACGAAATTGCCAAGGATGGCTTCGGCTATCGGGGTGTCCGCCTGAAACCCGAGGCCGGCAAGACTCTGCGGGTCGAAGTCACGCGGACGATGATCGCAAAACGCCTCGGTCGCCTCACAGGCGCCGGGCTTTTCGCCGAAAGCCAACGGACCGGGCGCGAACTCGACTGGAAGGAGTCGGGCGTCTTCGG
>JAYUUX010000264.1:0-1536 GCA_043754645.1 Verrucomicrobiales bacterium
AATGGAAACGGCGCAGAGCAGCAGGAGAAGGAGGCGTTTCATGGCTTGGGTGCAGGCAGGGAAACGCCGCCGGCCCCGCCAGACAAGGCCCATTTCCAGTCATGCCCCACCCATAATCTGCTTCGAGCGCTCCTTCCCAGCGGCCTATCGGACAGGTTAGGCTCTCGCCTTCGATGTCCAATACTCCGGAACCCAATCCCAACTTCCGCGCCGGCATGGTCGCCGTGCTCGGCCGCACCAACGCCGGCAAGTCCACCCTCGTGAACGCGCTCGTCGGCCGCAAGGTCTCGATCGTCACGCCCAAGCCCCAGACCACGCGCGAAGCCGTCCAGGGCGTCGTCCACCGTCCCGAAGGCCAGATCGTGTTCGTCGACACCCCGGGCTTTTTCAAGACCCACGCGAGTGCCCTCGTCGACAAGCTCCACCAGCGCGCGCGGCGGGCGCTCGACGGCATCGACGCCATCCTGCACGTCGTCGATCCGACCAAGGAGATCGGCGAGGAAGAGGAGATGGTAGTCGCGGTTCTCGCGAATGTTCCCCAGGCCAAGATCCTTTGCCTGAGCAAATCCGACTTGGACATCCGGCCCGCTTCCGACGCGTGGCGCGCCCGGGCCACCGGATACAAGGCGGTCATCGAAGTTTCCGCCATCAACGGCCACGGGCTCGAAGAACTCGTGGCAGCGCTCATGAAGTGCATGCCGGTCGGCCAGGCTCTTTATCCGGAGGACGAGGTTACGAATACCTCGCGTGAATTCGCCGCAGGCGAATTGATCCGTGAGCAGATCTACCTGCGGATGGGCGACGAGATCCCCTACCGCACGCGCGTTGAAATCGGTTCCATCGAGGAACGGAAAACCAAGCTGGGAGAACCGCTCATCGCCATCCTCGCGACGATCCTCGTCGCCAGCGACCGCTACAAAGCCATGGTCATCGGCGCCGGTGGCCAGCGCATCCGCCAGCTCAATTCCGATTCACGCAAGGAGCTCGAGCACCACTTCGGCAAGAAGGTCTTCCTCGACTGCGACGTCATGGTCGACAAGACGATCCTCGACTAGGCGGCCCGATGACGCGTCCGAAAGGAGCCAAACCGGCCGCTGACATGAAGCGCTTGGACGTTTTCGTCGAAGTCCGCTCCAGCCCGATCATTGGCCGTGGCGTCTTCGCGGCGGAAGCGGTTTCCGGACGGCGCAAGCTCGGCGAAATCACCGGCCGGTTGGTCCGGCTGCCCGGAGCGCGAAAGGCCATCGCCAATTCGCCGAAGATCTATTTCGTGGAGCTGGACACCCGTTGGGCGCTGGACTGCTCGGACGGCGGGCCGTTCAAGCACCTGAACCATTCCTGCGAACCCACCTGCTACCTCCGGATCTTCAACCGCCGCCTCGAAGTCTACAGCCTTGGCTCCATCGCGGCGGGAATCGAACTGACGGTCGACTACGGCGCCACGCCGCACGTCGGCGGCATGCACTGCCGGTGCGGGGCGCGGACGTGCCGGAGAGTTCTTTGAACTGACGGAGCGCGGAGCATCGCTCCGCATGA
>JAYUUX010000265.1:0-3428 GCA_043754645.1 Verrucomicrobiales bacterium
GCATCGTCCGCGGTGCGGCGAAGTGGCTCGGCAACAACCAGACGGTAAACGCTCCGCCCGACTCCCCGGTGGGCCATCTGATGGCGCGGGTGAATCCCGGTGAATTCTGGCCGCTGCCGTGGGGCGTGTGGATCGTGCTGGGACTTGCGTTGGTGATGGCGGTGCTGCTGCGGCGGACCGTGTTTGGCAGGCACGTCTTCGCCATCGGCGCCAACGAGACAGCCGCGCGCTACAGCGGTGTGCGTGTGGCGCGGGTGAAGCTCGCGACCTACGCGATCGCCGGCCTGCTCTTCGGCTTCGCCGGTCTGCTCCAGATGTCGCGCCTGACCCAGGGTGATCCCACCGTGGCCATCGGGCTGGAGCTCGACATCATCGCCGCCGTCGTCATCGGGGGCGCCAGTTTGAACGGCGGAGCCGGAAGCATCCTCGGTTCGATGATCGGCGCGCTGATCATGGCGCTCCTGCGCAACGGCACCAACCAGCTCGGCTGGCAGACGTTCACGCAGGAGATCATCATCGGTGTCGTGATCGTGCTGGCCGTAGGCCTCGACCGGTGGCGGCAGGCGCGGCGGTGAATGGGGAATGAGGAAGGCAAAAGGTTGAAGGAATGACGAATCGAGAAGCCCGAATGCGAACCAGTTTCTCGCCTTGGTTTTTCGGCTTTCTTTCGGACCTTGGCCTTCGGCCTTCTGGTTTCCGTAGAGTTGCTCCTTGAGACGATTCCATTTTTCGGCGAACCATGTCCCAGAACTCTTCCGCCTATGAGCCCGATCACCCTTTCCGAAAACCAGCCGCTCCAGTCCCTCGACGAAGTGGAGGACTTCTTCAAGGAGCGTTATCCACAGCCGATGACCGAGGCGCAGAAGAAGCCCTCCGTCGGCACCGATTCGGAAAAAAAGGTCGACGAGTTCCGCAACTACGAAGCCGATGCCCGGCCGACCGTCCGCGAGTTTTACCGGCTGAACCACGCGAACCAGACCTACGAGTTCGCCCTTGGCAAGCGGAAAGAATACCTCGGCCGCAACCGCCTGAAGATGGGCATCTGGGAAGCCGCCGAATACCTCAACCAGCTCGTCGACGATTCCGATCCCGACACCGACCTTTCCCAACTCGAACACCTCCTCCAGACCGCCGAGCACCTGCGCGCCGACGGCCAGCCGCGTTGGATGATTCTCACCGGTTTTGTGCATGATCTCGGGAAGATCCTTTGCCTTTGGGGCGAACCCCAGTGGGCCGTCGTCGGAGACGCGTTCCCGACCGGCTGCGCCTATTCGCCGAAGATCGTTTTCCCGAAGTTCTTCGAAGCGAACGCCGACTTCCGCAATCCGCGCTTCCAGACCAAGAACGGCGTCTATGAAGAAGGCTGCGGCCTCGATGCGGTGAACCTTTCCTGGGGCCACGACGAATACATCTACAACGTCTGCAAGGATTACCTGCCCATGGAAGGCCTCTACATGCTGCGCTACCACAGCTTCTACCCGTGGCATCGCGAGGGCGAATACGGCCATCTCCTGAACGACCAGGACCGGAAGCATCTGAAGGACGTGCAGGCCTTCAATCCCTACGACCTCTACACCAAGAGCCACGCCAAGCCCGACGCCAAGGCGCTACGGCCCTACTACGAGGACCTCATCGCCGAATTCTTCCCGGCGAAGATCCGTTGGTGAGCGGGGTCGCGTCGATGGAGTGGTGAATGGGGGGCGGGTGGATGAGCAGATCGTTCAACACTTAGACGCCTGGGTCCTAGAAGCTCGAGCGAAGGGGCTCGTAGGTTCGTAGGATGAAACTGATCAGCGCGCCGGGGTGTCTCCTTTTTTCGAGCACTTCGGTCCCGGTGAAATCGCGTGGCTGGGCTTGAATGCGAATCGCTGCGAGAGCATCCAAGTGGCGTCTCACATGAACCGATCCAGAATCACTCTACTGATCCTTGCGGTCTGCCTGTTCGATACGCGTCTGTCGCCCCGTGCGATTGCCGCCGACGCGGTGTTCATCAGGGCTCTCAACTTGAACGGCCCGGCCCTCGAAATCGACGGACGCATTTGGGAGGGATCTAACGCCGCTAATGTAGTGGTCAACGGCAAGGTGTTCGAGAACCAAGCCGTCGCCTTGAAGCCGACGACGGATCCGGCCCGCGCGCGGATGATCCGAAGCAGCGTCTGGGGCAGTAAGGTCGATGTGTCCGTCGGAGGCCTTCCCGCGGCGGAATGCCAGGTCGTGGTCTACGTATGGGAAGACAACCACACGGAGCAGTTCGACCTCCTGGTGAACGACAAACCCGTCGTCGAGAAACAACACAGCGGCGCGGGAGGTTCCTGGAAGAGGCTGGGTCCTTGGCTTGCTAAGCCCGTGGACGGAACGGTGAAGGTCTCCGCCCGCACTTCGAGCCACGGGGCCGTCAATATCTCGGGCATCGAGATTTGGTCGGGCGCCGGGACCATTCCGGGCGCGACCGGTGCCGCGTTCGTGACGGAACTGACGGCCGATCACGCGGCGTTTTTCGAAAGCAAGGTGCGACCCGTGCTGGTCGAGCATTGCTACGAGTGCCACAGCGCCGCGGCGAAGAAGCTCAAGGGCGGGCTCATGCTCGATTCACGCGCCGGCATCATCAAAGGTGGCGACAACGGCCCCGTCATTCTGCCCGGCCAACCGGAATCCAGCCTGCTCATCCAGTCCGTCCGCCACGCCGACCCGGATCTGGCCATGCCGCCGAAGAAGAAGATTCCTGACCTTTCCATCGCCGATCTCGAAGCCTGGGTCCGCATGGGCGCACCCGATCCGCGCACCGAAAACACCGTCGCCGCCGCCGAGGCCAAGTCCGCCATCGACTGGAACAAAGGCCGCGAATGGTGGTCGTTCAAACCCCTGGGCAATCCACCGGTGCCGAAGGTGAAGCAAACCCGCTGGCCGGTGAACGACCTGGACCGCTTCATCCTCGCCCGGCTGGAGAAGGAAGGCTTGAAGCCCGCGACCGACGCCGAGAAGCGCGTCCTCATTCGCCGCGCAACCTTCGACCTGATCGGCCTCCCGCCCGGCCCGGAAGAGATCGACAACTTCCTCGCCGACAAATCGGCCAAGGCCTTTGCCAAGGTCGTGGATCGCCTGCTGGCTTCGCCGCACTACGGCGAACGCTGGGGCCGGCATTGGCTCGATGTCGTGCGCTACGCCGATACGGCCGGGGACAACTCCGACTTCCCGATCCCGCAGATACATCGCTACCGCGACTGGGTCATCCGCGCCTTCAACCGCGACCTGCCCTACGACCAGTTCATCCGCGAACAGCTCGCCGGCGACCTGCTGCCTTCGGACAACGCCGACGAATCGAAGGAACGCCTCGTCGCCACCGGCTACATCGCGAACGCCCGGCGCTTTGGATCGCGGGTCGACGACTACCCGCAGCACCTGACCATCGAGGACACGATCGACAACGT
>JAYUUX010000266.1:0-6457 GCA_043754645.1 Verrucomicrobiales bacterium
TTGGGCGACGACGCCCTTGAGCGATTCCGCGAGGGTGACGCGGATCTTGTTCTGCTGGTCGGCGGGAAAGGCGTCGATGATACGGTCCACCGTCTTGGCGGCGCTTTGCGTGTGGAGCGTGCCGAAAACCAAATGGCCTGTGCTCGCAGCCGTCAGCGCCAGATCGATGGTCTCCAAGTCGCGCAACTCGCCGACGAGGATGATGTCCGGGTCTTCGCGGAGGGCGCCTTTGAGCGCCGCCGTGAACGACTTGGTATGGATCCCTACTTCGCGGTGGTTGATCAGGGAGTTCTTGGACTCGTGGACGAACTCGATGGGATCTTCGACCGTCAGGATGTGGTCGCGACGGTTCTTGTTCGCATAGTCCACCATGGCGGCCAGCGTGGTCGACTTGCCTGAACCGGTCGGGCCCGTCACAAGCACGAGGCCCTTATGGAGCATGCAGAATTTCTTCAGGACCAGCGGCAGCGGGGCGTCGAACTTCTCGAAATCCTCGAACGAAAGGACCTTGCTCGGGATCTGCCGGAAGACGGCGGAGCAGCCATACTTCTGGTTGAAGAAGTTTGCACGGAATCGGCACACGTTCGGAATCTCGTAGCCGAAGTCCACGTCGCCCGTTTCTTCGAAGACCTTGATCTTATACTCCGGAGCGATCTCGTAGAGCATCGCCTTGAGGGCGTCGCTCTCCAGCGGCGGATAGTCCACGCGGTGGAGTTCGCCGTTGATGCGGAGGATGGGAGGATTGCCCGATGAGAGGTGAAGGTCGGAGGCCTTCTGCTCATACATCAGGTGAAAGAACGTATCGATCTTCGCCATAGACTCGTCTCAGGTGTTCCCATTCTTATCGGCAAAACGAAGCACGACCCAAGCCAGTGACCACCGCCGCCGACTTGATCCGCCACGAGATCCGCCAACGCGGACCCATCCCTTTTGTCGACTACATGGGGTTGGCGCTTTATGCCGCAGAGGCAGGATATTACGAGCGGCCCGGTCGGGTGGGCCGGCAGGGGGACTTCTTCACGAGCGTTTCCGTGGGCCGACTCTTCAGTGAGTTGGTCGCGTTTCAGATACGCGAATGGCTGTGCGCCATGGAGAAGCGCGTTTCCCGCGACGCCGTCCCGAAGTGGCAATTGGTCGAGTGCGGCGCGAATGACGGCGTCCTCGGGGTCGAGGTGCTGGAGGCGCTGCAAAATTCCTCGGGAAACGACCTTCGGCCGGTCGAACTCGTCTTTTTGGAGCCTTCACCGACCCGGAGGCGTTGGCAGGAAGAGACGGTTTCCCGTCGGCGAGAAGGTTCGGGCAAGGAACTTCCGGTGCGGTGGTGCAAGGATTGGAACGAGCTCGGAACGGTCAATGGAGTGATCTTCAGCAACGAACTGCTCGATGCGTTTCCGTGTCATCGCGTGACGTGGGATGCTGCTGCACGTCGGTGGCGGGAGATGGGGGTGGGGTTGGAAGGCGACCGGTTTGTCTGGGGCGCTTTGCCGACGGAGTCTGGCTGCGGCGTTCTGGCGGATGCCCATCTCGATCTGCCGGACGGGTTGCTCGATGTGTTGCCGGATGGATTTGCCACGGAACTGAATTCGGCGGCAGTGGACTGGTGGCGTTCGGCCGCGAGCAGTTTGGGAGAAGGCTGGCTGCTGGCATTCGACTATGGGCTGACGCGCGAAGAGTTCTTCATGCCGCAACGCAGCGATGGGACGCTGCGGGCCTACGCCAAGCATCGCCTCAAGCCGGACGTCCTCGATTGCCCGGGCGAACAGGACCTGACGGCGCATGTGAATTTCACGGCGATCGAGCGGGCGGGCATCGCAGCCGGGCTGGCCACGGAGATCTGCGATTTCCAGGGACGCTTCCTGACGCGGTCGGCGCAGAAGGTCTGGGCGGTGCCGGGAGCCGTGCCATGGGACGCCTCGCGGATCGGGCAGTTCAAGACGCTGGTGCATCCCGAGCACATGGGGCGATCCTTTCGGGTGCTCGCCCAAAAAAGAACCGAAGGGGCGGTCTCGGGCTAGGGGCCTGTCGTGGCGATCGGATTCCCAAAGATCACGAAGACACGGTTTCGATCTTCACTTCGTCGGACTTTGGCTTTGGGCGTTGCTCGGGCCGGGTGAAGAGTCCCCGCCAGAAGCCGATTCCATAGACGACGTGGGTTAGCACGACCAACGGCGCAACCCGCCAGGCCAGCGAAAGCCGGTCCGTCGTCACGGCGACCGCCTGGGCCAGCACCATCAGGAGATACAGTCCCATCGGCCATCGTAGCAGCGGAGGAAGCAGTGCGAAGACCAGGACGTAGACGACAAACGCCGGTGGCACGAAGTTGAGGGCGGACCCAGCCGAGGGATGAAGGCGGAACTGCTCCGCGCGCCCGCGTCCGTAGTTCAGCAGCATCTTGATGAACGACGCCAAGTGGGGCCGTGGACGACGATGGACCCGGATATCGGGATCGTAGACCAGGCGTCCGCCTCGTTTCTGGAGCTCGTCCATGAGGGCGTTTTCCTCGTTCGGATAGAGCGATTCGTCAAAGCCCCCGAGGTCGAGGACGGGTTGGCGCCGGGCGATGAGGTTGCAGAGGATGAGTTCCTTCTCGCTGGAACTGCGCGCCACTCCGACCGGCCAGTAGCGCGCGCGGCTCGGACCAAAGGCCAGCAATGTCGCCATGGTCCGCGCGAACGCCTGTTCGAGTTGGGGTGCGTCGGTTGGACAAAGATTCGGACCACCGACCATGACCACATCATGATTCTGGAAATGAACCGCTGCTCGGCGGAGCGCGTCCGGGATCGCGACCGAATCGTCATCGAGGAAATAGACGAGGTCGCCCGTGGCTTGGCGAAGCGCGAGGTTGCGCTGGACCGACGGTTGTCTGCCGCGCGCGAGGAGGACTTGAACCCTGTCCTTGGGATAGTCCAGAGCCCGGACGCCGGCCAGGGCCCGGATCTCCGTATCGGTCGGCCGGGCCGGAATGATGATGGTGACGGACGGCAGCGTGTCGGGCACGGCGGTGCTGATACCTGATCCATGATGCCGGATGCCAGTTCGCGCTTCGGGCGCGGGACAAATTCCGGTTTGGCCTTCGCCGATTCGGCCGGTAGGTTTCTTCGAACCGATATGCAACAGATCATTTCCGTCGAACTCAGCCGCGACACGGATGCCGTCCAGATCCCCGCCGGGACCGTGGTCGTGCTGCCGAAGGGCACCCCGGTCGACATCACGCAGACCTTGGGCGGCACCTACACCGTGCATGGCCCGCACGGCCTCTTTCGTATTTCCGGCAAGGATGCAGACGCCCTCGGTCTCAAGCAGGAAGACGCGCCCGCACCCGCGACCTACGACGGGCCGGTCGACGAGAAGGCCGTCTGGGAATCGCTCAAGAGCTGCTACGATCCGGAAATCCCGGTGAACATCGTGGACCTTGGCCTTGTGTATGACATGGCGATCGATCCCGGTACCGCAGGGGGCAGCAAGGTTTCGGTCAAGATGACGCTGACGGCCCCGGGGTGCGGCATGGGCGCGACCATCGCCGGCGATGCCCAGCAGAAGATTCTGACGCTCCCCGGTGTCGAAGAGGCTTCGGTGGAGATCGTCTGGGATCCGCCGTGGCATCAATCCATGATTTCGGCCGAAGGCCGTCGCGTCTTGGGGTTGGAGTGACGACTGCCCTCGGATTTCGCCGGAACCGATATCCCCCAGTGTTCCGCATTTGCGTTTGACCGGCTTTTTCCCGGGCGGCTAGCCTCCGCCCTCACTTTTTAATGCCCCTATGATTGGTAGTCTCCGCAAGCACCAGAGCTGGATTTGGATCATCGCGATCCCTGTCGTCATCGTTTCTCTCGTCTCGTTCTACTCTTCCGGCGGGGGCGGTGGGAGCGGGGGCGGTATTTCGGTTGGCTCGATCAACGGCCGTCCGATCAAGCGGGACGAATACGCCAGCGCTCAGAAACTCGCGGCGCTCCAGAGCCTGTTGAGGACCGGCCAGGTTCCGCGTGATGGCCAGGACCTCAGACAGGAGGTTTTCGACCGCATCCTGGTCGAGGAGGCGATCCGCCATTACCGGATCGAGGTGTCGTCCGAGGTCACGGCCAAGTTTCTCCGGAACATGCTCGTCGGTGAGAACGCCACCCTCGACTTGGCGACCTACCAGAAGATCCTCGCCAATATTGGCACCAAGATCGCCGGACTGACCGACCAGGACATGGACCGCTATGCGCGGACCGAAGTCGGACGTCTGCACCTTGCCGCTATTTTTGGCGGTCCCGGTTCGCTCGTCAGCCAGGCCGAGGTCGAGGACAACTTCCGCCGTGCCCACGAGGAGATGATCGTCGAGGCCGCCGTCGTCAGCGGCACCAATTTCCTGGCCGAGGTCCAGGCCGATGCGGCGTCCGTCAGCAACTACTTCAGCCTGAACCAGTCGTTCTACCGCCAACCGGAACAGCGTTCCGCGAACTACGTGTTCTTTCCGCTGACGAACTTCTTCGCCGAGGCCGACGCCAAGATCGCCAAACAGGGCACCAACATGGCCGCGATCGTCGAGAACCAGTTCACGCAGATGGGAACGAACGCCCTGATCGAGCCCCTGACAGGCCGCCAGATGACCAAGGCGGAGGCCCTTGAGCGGATCCGGACCGAGTTCCGGGGATCGATCGCCGGCTCCGAGGCCCGGATCGCGGCCGCCAAACTGATCAACGAGGTCTACGAGGCGCAAAACGAGGGTCCCTACGTGGCCGGGCTGTTCGAGAAAAAGGCCGAGGCGGCCAAGCTTCCGCTCATGAGCACGCTCCCGTTCGAAGCCTCCGTCGGTCCTCTGGGAGTTTCGGCCGAAGGATTCTCCGAGGCGACCTTCGCCCTGAGCCCGGACAAACCGTATTCGCTCCGCCCGCTGGCCTCCGACAAGGGCGTCTATGTCGTGCTCCTCAAACAGGTGGTCCCGGCCCGCCTGCTCCCGTTCGAGACGGTCCGGACCCAGGTGATCGCCGACTTCAAACGCGAGGAGTCGCTCAAGCTCGCGCGCAATGCCGGCGAGAAGTTCGCCTCCACGCTCACGAATACGACCTCGGTCGTGAAGGGGTTCGCTGCGGCGGCGAAGGCGGCCGGATTGACCGTCGTCCCGCTTCCCAAGTTTTCCCTCGCGACCCAGTCGCTTCCCGAAAGTCCGCTTCCCGTGGATATCCGCCTGCTCAAGGGATACACCTCGGGCCTCAAGGTCGGGGCGAGCACCGCCTTTGTTCCCCTCCAGGACGGCGGGGTCGTCATGCACCTCGTTTCCAAGCAGGCCGTGGATCCGGCCAAGCTGAAGGAAGAGCTTCCGGCCTACGGCCAGCGGTTTCGCGAACAGCGCGTCTATTACAGCTTCCGAGAGTGGCTGAACCGTCAGGCGACCGAGCTCAAGCTCGTCGTTCCGCAGTCCTGAGCGGAACACCACTGACGCCGTGGCCGACACCATCAAGCTCTCCTCCCCGGCGACCAAGGAATTCTGGGAGATTCCGATCCTCTACAAGGACGAGCACCTGCTCGCGATCGACAAGCCGGCCAAACTTCTGACGTCGCCCGACCGCTATGATGCGGACCGGCCGAACCTGATGAAGCTCCTCCACGCCGGCATCGAGGCGAAGAAGCCCTGGGCGGTGAAGCATGGGATCGACTATCTGGCTAATGCCCATCGCCTCGATTTCGAGACAAGCGGCGTGATCCTGCTGGCCCGGAACAAACCCGTCCTCGTCGAGTTGGCGAACCTGTTCGGTTCGGACAAGCCGCTGAAGACCTACTTCGCCCTGGTCAACGGGTTCCCCGCCGAGACGACGTTCGAAGTGGACATGCCCCTGTCCCATCACCCGATGCAGCAGGCCCTGATGCGCGTCGATCCGAAGAGCGGCAAAAAATCGCTCACCCGTTGCGAGGTGCTCGAGACGTTCCGGAGACACGCTTGGATCCGATGCCACCCGGTCACCGGCCGCACGCACCAGATCCGCGTGCACCTCAAGTGGGTCAAGCTGCCGATCTGCGCGGACACGGTTTACGGCGGCAAACCGCTTTGGCTTTCGTCCATCAAACGGAACTACCGCCTGAAGGAGACCGAGGAGGAAAAGCCTCTCACGCCGCGTCTCGCCCTGCATGCCGCCACCTTGGAGTTCAAGCATCCGGTCACCGGAGAACCGGTCGTCATCGAGGCGCCGATGCCGCGCGATCTGGCCGTGGCGTTGAAGTATTTGAGGAAGTATTCCGTTCCCGGGACCGGACCCGACGGAGTGGAAGGAAGCGTCCCGATGGATTCCGGTCCGTCGGACGACTCGTTGTAGTCGCGGGTCGTGGGTCGTTTAGGTCCCGGTCCTTGGCGGGCGGACGACTACCACTTTTTATAGCCGAGGAACTTTCCGTTCATCGTGATCTTCACGCGGTCGCCCTTCGGGTCCCCGACCTTGTCGATGTCCATCGTGAAGTCGATTGCGCTCATGATGCCGGG
>JAYUUX010000267.1:0-4233 GCA_043754645.1 Verrucomicrobiales bacterium
GAACGCGGCGACGCCGGCCAGGCGCGCTGGGCCTTCCAGAACGCCTTCGGACTGAGCCAGCACGACAACGCCTTCAACGAGGACGCCCGCGTCCAGCTCCACAACCTGAAGCTCCAGCAGGCCTTGATCGGCTTGAATGTCCGGCAGTCCGCCGCCGGCGGCGAAGCGGCTCCGACGAAGGGAAACCTCCAGCAGCTCCGCAGCCAGAACAACGTGGCCTATACCCAGCAGCAGGCGAAGCAGCTCATCGACGCGAACACGGCGGACGACAACGCCTCGCTCATGAAGCTCGCCGAACGCATCATCCAGCAGCAGGACGCCGCCGTGCCCGCGCCCGCCGCGATCCGCGCCGCGATCCCGCAACAGGGCCGGTTGCTCACCTTCAGCCGCACCGTGCAGGTCGACACCTCGGCCGACCTCGACATCCGCCTGACCGCATCGGTCGAGAAGGCCGCGTCCTTCGGCACACGGTTGGGGATCCTGTTCACGGTCTTCGCCGGCTTTGGTGTGATGGTGTGGTTGGGAGCGAAACTCCGGCGCGACTCAGTGGAACCCGCCTTTGGCAGCTAGATCGCAGTTCTGGATAGGGACAATTGACTCGCGGCGAAACGGTCGTCCCTCGAACATGGTCGCACACGGGGAACGCCATCGATCCGCCGACCATGGACACGCCAGCAGCTAAACGCCGCGAACAGGCATTCACGAAGGTTGAGCTGTTGGTCACGATTGTGGTCATCGCGATTCTGTCCGTCGTAGCGGCTGTGGCCACCGACAAGGCAAGGCAGCGCGCGAAGAGAATTCAGTGCATCAACAACCTCAAACAGGCATCCCTCGGGTTTCGCCTATATCCAGCCGATGCTTCGTCCGACTATCCGTTCACCAGTCTGTCTAGGGGTGCAGCGGTTCCAGCTGGCATTCCGCCATTCGATTCCAAAAACCCGGGTGAACTCTGGAAACTGTTCCAATCCGCTTCGATGGATCTCAACTCGCCCCGGATCTTTGTTTGCCCTGGTGATCCGGTTCGGATCTCTGCGGATAGCTTCGGGACGAACGGTCCTTCAACGGAGTTTTCGCACGCCGCTCAACGCCTCAATGCTCTCAGCTATTTCGCATCGATCGACGCCAACGAACAATACGTGGAAAACATCCACATGGGAGATCGTTATCTGACGCGAGATCCCGAGGCCAAAACGGAGGCAAACACCGCGTTCCTCTTCGGCCAGCACGATGTCGGATACGGCTCCACCAGTCTTCCCACACTACGTTGGATATCCTCGGTCCACGGCGGCGGCGGCAACGCCACCTTCATGGATGGAAGCGGGCATTTCCTCACGTCAGCCAAACTCCGCGAAGCACTCCGCAAACAAGGAACCGCCACCAACCGCATTTGGCTGCCCAACTCCGACGCCACCGGCCGCGGTAATCCGTAGTCGCCAATTTGTGGCAATCCACGAAGCCCGCCGACGTCCCCAAGTTTCCAGAACCTCGATTATGCCTGCGGTGATTGGAGCGCGGGCAGTGGTTCGCGCTCTTTGGGCGCATCGGTGGCAGGACCGAAGACGGGAAGGCCTGTTTGGGTAAACTCCGCTTGGGCGCCGCTACGAGATCAGCTTCTTCACCAGTTCGCCGTGGATGTCGGTCAGGCGGAAGTCGCGGCCTTCGAAGCGGTGGGTGAAGCGGGTGTGCTCGATGCCGAGCAGGTGGAGCATCGTGGCGTGCAGGTCGTGCACCGAGACGGGGTCGGCCACGATGTTGTAGCCGAAATCGTCGGTCTCGCCGAGGACGAGCCCGGGCTTCACGCCGCCGCCCGCCATCCAGAGCGAGAAGCAACGGGGATGATGGTCGCGGCCGAAGCTGGTCTTGGAGATGTCGCCCTGCGAATAGGCCGTGCGTCCGAATTCGCCGCCCCAGATGACGAGCGTGTCGTCGAGCAGGCCGCGTTGTTTCAGGTCCTTGACCAGGGCCGCGCTGGCTTTGTCGGTGTTCTTCGTCTGGTTCTTGATCCCGTCAGGCAATCCGCCGTGGTGGTCCCAGTCGCGGTGGCAGAGCTGGACGAAACGCACGCCGCTCTCGGCCAGACGTCGCGCAAGCAGGCAGTTGTTGGCGAAGGACGATTTGCCGGGCTCGGCTCCGTAGGCCTCCAGGACTTCCTTGGGTTCTTTCGCGAGATCCATCAGGTCCGGCACGCTCGTCTGCATGCGGAAGGCGAGTTCGTAGTTCTCGATGTGCGTGGCGATCGAGGGATCGCCGAGCGCTCCAAGCTGCCTGCGGTTGAACTCCTGCATCGAGTTGAGCAACTGGCGGCGGGCGTTGCCGCTGAGGCCGGGCGGATTGGAGACGTAGAGCACGGGATCGCCCTGGCTGCGGAGCTGCACGCCCTGGTAGTTGCCGGGGAGAAAGCCGTTTCCCCAATAACGCGCCTGCAACGATTGGCCGCCGCTGCCGCTGACGAGGACGACGTAGGCCGGGAGGTTCTGGTTCTCGCTGCCGAGACCATAGGCCAGCCATGAGCCCATGGTGGGACGGCCGGGCTGCTGGTTGCCCGTGCCGAAGAAGGTGACGGCCGGATCGTGGTTGATCGGGTCGGTGTGCATCGAGCGGATGAGCGCGATGTCGTCCACGATGCCGCCGATGTTCGGGAGCATGCTGCTCAGTTCGACGCCCGACTTGCCGTAGCGCTTGAACTCGAACGCGGGCCCGACGCACTTGAGCACGGACTGGCCGGCGGTCATGCCGGTGATGCGCTGACCCATGCGCACGCTGGGCGGCAATTCCTCGCCGGTCATCTCCTTGAGCTTCGGCTTGTGGTCGAAGAGATCGAGGTGCGACGGCGCGCCGGACTGGAAGAGGTAGATGACGCGTTTCGCCTTGGGCGCGAAGTGCAGCGTCTTCAAAGCGCCGCCCGCCCCCGACGGCGCCGGCGCCGCACCGAAGAGAGACGGCTTGAGCAGGGAGGCGAGCGCCATCGCGCCGAGCCCGGTCGTGCTGCGGGTAAGGAAGGAGCGGCGGGAAAGGATATTCTGGATGTCGTTCAACATGTCAGGTCCATGGATCAAGAACCGCAACTCCGGCCCTGGTGAAATCCGATTTGTTCCGGCTCACCACGGTCAGACGATGCTCGAGGGCCGTGGCGGCAATCAGGGAATCAATGGCCGGAAGCGGGTCAGTCAAGGAACCGACAAGCCGTCCCCAGCGAACCGCCACTTTTACGTCGATCTCCAGAACACGGTTCCCAAACCATGTCGGGACGTCGCTCCGAACCCAGCGTTCCAATCGCTGTCTGCGGGCTTTGTCCGCAACCCTGGACAAACCTTTCTCCAATTCGCCCAGCGTCAGGACGCTGACATGCAGCTCATCCTGGTTGGCCAACAGCCAGCTGCTGACCTTCGGATTCGGAGCACGGCGGCTCAGTTCCGAGATGACATTGGTATCAACGAGCCAGCTCATAGCCTGACATCTCTTGGGAGGCTTTTGTCCCTCGAAATGTCCAGCTCGATGCCGCGGAGCGGTTCGAACAGATCGAGGATGCTCTTCTTGCGGGCCTTGGACTTTCGGAACTCGGACGCCGCCACCACGACCACCGCCGGCTCGCCATGCCGGGTCACAGTCTGCGGGCCTTCGGTCATCGCGTTTTCGACCACCAGGCTAAACTGGTTCTTCGCTTCCTGGAGCTGCCATGTGTTCTTCATGGTTCGGATAGTCTCACGGACATTCTGGCTAGTCTAGCCAGACATTGGCGCCTATTTCGTGATCGTCTCGTTGAGGTTGAGCAGCACGTTGGCCACGGCGGTCATGGCTGCGAGCTCGGCCTTGTCGACGGACGTCGGCGCAGGCGACTCGCCGACCTTGAGCAGCGCTTCGGCCGACTTGGGGTCGCCCTGGTAGTTGGCGAGCTGTTGGTCGAAGGTCTTTTTCAGCAGCGCGGTTTCCTCGGCTTGGGGTGGACGCCCGAGCGTGTGGCGGAAGGCGAGCACGAGCCGGCGGTTCAGATCCGTCGGAGCCTCGGCGAACACGGGCTGCGCCAGGCCGCGCGCGGCCTCGACGTAGGCGGGATCGTTCATGAGCACGAGCGACTGGAGGGGTGTCTGCGTGCGTTGGCGGAGGAACGTGCAGACCTCGCGGTTGGGCGCGTCAAAGGTGGCGAACGACGGATAATGGGCGGAGCGTCGCCAGAAGACATACATGCCGCGCCGGTAGAGATCGCCGCCCTTGTCCTGCTTGTAGGTCGCGTCG
>JAYUUX010000268.1:0-5375 GCA_043754645.1 Verrucomicrobiales bacterium
CTTCCGCTCCACCGCAGTCTTCAAGCTCCTCCATGCCTACCACCCCACCAACCAACGTCGTCGTCCTCACCGAGGCCGAATGGAAAACGCGGCTGACCCCGGAGCAGTTCAACGTGCTCCGGAAAAATGGGACCGAGCGCCCGTTCACCAGCGATCTCCTCAAGATCAAGGACGACGGCACCTACGTCTGCGCCGGCTGCGACCTGGCACTGTTCGCCGACGATTCGAAGTTCGATTCCGGCACGGGCTGGCCGAGCTTTTTCCGCCCGCTCACCCCCGCGAGCGTCCGAACGGAGGAGGACAAGTCCCTCTTCTCCACCCGGACCGAAGTGCTCTGCCCCCGCTGCGGCGGCCACCTCGGCCACGTCTTCGACGACGGCCCGGCCCCGACCGGCCTGCGCTACTGCATGAACGGCGTCGCGCTGAAGTTCCGGGGGAAGACTCAGTCGCCCTGAGGCGTGACCTCGATTCGCCAGAAGTGGTGACCCGGGTCCAGGTTCGGCGGGATCGGCCACTCGATGTTCGAGTCGTTGCCGAGGAATGACTCGGAAGCCGAGGTCCAAGGACCAGAAGCAGCGCCAGCCTGCTGGACCGTGTAGTTCCAACCACGAACCGTGTTAAACCGCAGTTTCCGCTGGCCGGACGGGTTTTGCTGAGGCGTGAGAGAAATGAAGGTCGACGACGGGAACGCGGCGACCAGCGATTCCGGCCAATCGACACGTATGATCGGGTCGGGCAATGTCACGCCATCCGTAACGACGTAGCGCACCAAGACGTTCGTCGTGGCTCCGGCTTCGACCGGCCCGACGTCGAGATACGGCCCGAACTGGTCCTCGCCGGTCACGTCGGCCACGCGGATGTCAGCGCCGTTCGAGTCCTTGCCCAACGCCGTGATACGAAACCGGACGCGCTTCGCGCGGCCGAAGCTGTTGTTGGTGACAGTCACCAGTTGGACGTCATTTGAAAGCAGAGAACTCTCGGGGCGGCGGGCCGGAGCGGCGTCGACCGTGACCGAAGGAGCGGAGAAGAAGCGGGCCGGAAGCAAGGTCCCATTGGTGCCAACAACCTTGAGGGCCAGCGGGGCATTCGTGAAGACAGGGGGAAACGGTTTCAGCGTGTCAGGAAAGAAGAACAACCGGAACGCCTCGGACGAGAATCCGTGGTCAATGAATCCCATGTTGGCTCCCGGACGCGTGGGCGGGAACAAGCTTCTAAAACGAATCTCCATTCCAATTGAATTTGAGCCCGACCTGCTGATCGGTCCGTAGAAAAAGTGGCCCGGGCTGACGCCAGACGAAAAAAGCGAGTCCTTGGTGTGCAGGCTCACCGAGATCGTATCCTCTCCTCCGACAAGATAGCTCATCTGATTGAACGTCTGGATGTTTCCGAATGACCCTCTTGTGCTCAAGAGGATCGTCCGGTTCGTCACATCTCGCACTGTGATGTTCGCCGCTTCGCTAATTCCCACGACCTGTCCCGAACTGTTCGACACCACGAGACTCAATGGCCCGGAGTCCTCAGAACCGCTAGGGAATGCACCTATGATTTTCCCATCTGTCTTCCGGACGAGCGAAACCGACGAGTAGGGTTGGCCAACTTCCGGAGTCCGGAACTGGATCGTTTCCCGTGCGTAGAGAACCTGGTCGGCGAGACGCGGCAGTAGCGTCGCGCCGGATGCGTTGGTCACGATCAGCGTGACCGCTCCAGTGGATGAGAAGGCACCGCTCCGCGCGACGAACTGGTAGGTTCCAGCCTGCGCTACGGACAATCCCGTGACGGACAGGCTCAGGTTCGTCGCTCCCACCAAGCGCCGACCGTTCTTGAACCATTCGAAAACGAGGGACCCGCCAGCCGTAACCGTTGGAGCCAGCGCCACGCTGCCGTTTTCCAGACTCAACAACCGGAGCGGCTGCGAGGATGTTCCCACCCCTTCCAACTCGGGCGGTCCGACGAGGTTGATGGCCACAGGTCCGACGAGCGTGTCGCCCGACTGAACGAAGAGCCGGGCCGGGCCGAACACTCCCTTTCCCAAGTTGCCGTTTTGCACGAGTGAGCCGCCCTGCGCTCGGTCCTGCACCAGCCACGCCGCCGAAACCGTGGCGCCGGTCGATTGGAGGGAGAACGTCCCGTTCGATTTGACGACCTGTTGCCCGTTGGTCGGCGATAGGAGCGCGAACGAAGTCCCCGCAAACAGGTTCGTCTGCGATTCCCTCATCACGAACGAGGCGCCATCGGCCGCATACGCGTGGACATGCCGTCCCATCGGAACGAGCGCGACGATCGGTGCGGATGATGGAAGCGCCCGCTCCAACGCGAAGTCCTTTTCGACGACGCCGTTGGTTCCGGCGGCCCAAATATTCCGGCCAATCACCCGAAACGCCGAGTAGGCCAAACCCGATCCCTGGGTCTGCAGCACACGGCCTTTCCAGACGACATGGCCGTCGTCGGTGAGAGCCGTGCTGTTGGCGACGAAAGGCGTGCTGTTGTCGATGATCGCGGTGAGGTCCCTCTCCGTGCCGGAGGGAATGCCCGCGATGCCGTTGGTCGTCAGTTGCAGGATCGTTCCGGCGCGTCCGGCGATGAAGGCCTGGTCGACCGGACCCGCAATCGACAGCAGGTCGTTGGTGGTCCCGGAATTGAGAATGGCGAACGTGCCGTTGGTCCTGGCCAAAAGCGTCCCCGAGTCGCCCACCACAAGTCCCGTTCCCGTCGGCAGGCCGACCATGGAGCGGAGCGTGGCATCAACACCCGTCGGCAGGCGGTTCCAATTGGGAGTTCCATCGACCCTTCGCGCGTAAAAACCGGCCGAGCCCGCGACATCCACGACTGGACCTTCCACGGCAACGGCGAAGAGGTCGTTCGTCACGCCCGTAGGAATTGCCGACCAGGAACGCCCACCGTCGTCGGTGCGAAACACCCGCCCGCCGTCGCCGACGGCAAAGCCGGTCGCGCTGCTCCTGAAGGCGGCTGCCCTAAGCCAGCGTCCGTTTCCCGGAGCGATCGGCGGCCTGACGTCCTCCGAGAACGGATCCGGTAGCCGCACGGCGAAGAACCGGATGGAGGACTGCATGTCAGGCCCCGGCGAACCGTAGGAGAACGAGCCGCCGAGCAGGATGCGGCCGCTCCGATCCTCCGCCACGGCGTCGATGTCGCCGTAGCCGAAGTTGGGCAATCCGAGACCTCGGAGCCGCCCGGACACATCGCTCCACAGGAGAGTGGTGGTGACCTCCGGGGAGCCGTTCAAGTAGTTCTTGGCCACGATCAGGAACCCGCCGCGCGCCAAGGGGATGATCCGTCGGATCTCGCGGAAGTAGTCCGTCGGCAAGCGCCGGCCTCCCATCGAATCGACAATTCCGGTCCGCGTCACGCGGACCAGGTTCGGCGACGCTGTTCCGGCGAGGCCGTCGAACAGGCCTCCTACCAGGACGCTCTGGTCCGAGAGCGCCGCCATGACGTTCACCGATTGGGAATTGCCGTCGAAGATGAGCGGCGGGCGATCAACGTCCTGGCTCCCGTTCGCCTTCAGCCACGCCAGAATCACCGGAGCTGCGATCTCGGAGGAATTCGTCTGGTATGCGACGACCATCGAATCGTCGGGAAACACATGGAAGCCCTGGATGGCGGCGTCGCCAAGTTCTGCAGGTTTGTTGAATCCGGGGTCGGTCGAACCATCCGGCATTAGCCGCGTCAGCCCGGCGGCGGTTCCCACGACAAGCCTTCCCGACGAATCCTCCTCGACCAGATGAACGCGGGATTGGAAGAGGTTCCTGTTGGAGAAATCAGCGTCCCAGCGCCCTGCCGCATCGACCCTCACGAGCCTTCCGTTGATGGTCCCGGCCACCAGGCCGCCGGTCCGCTGGGTCGCGACGACGAGGAAGGTGTCGCCCCCCGACAAGTTGATCGACGAGACATCGGCCAATCCATCCCACGAAGGGTCCCGGCTCCCATCCGCCCGATGAAGCGCCAGACCCAACCCGGCCCCGTCCCCCGTGCCAAAGAACTTGCCCGCTCTGACCACTCTGCCGTCTGGAAGCGAAAGCAGGGCGGAAATGGTGTTCTGGAGAGGCGATTGAAGCCGGAATGGATCCACTTCGACCGCGGGCCCGGCCACGGACAGGCGCACCAGCGCTTCATCGACTGCCCAGCCTTCCACAGCGATCGCCCTGTAGAGCCCGCTGTCCGAGGCTTGGAGCAGAGGGAAGGGCAGTGACGGGCCGTTTGTGATCGGCACCCAAAATGGAGTCGGTCGCGCTCCCGGAGCGAGAAACTCCCAAGTCGTATCCGAAGGCACCGCTCCAACACCCATGGTCGCGCGAAGCCGCAACGTCTGCGGGAACGCATCGAGGAAAGTTGAAACACCCGACGGCGGAACCTCACGGACAGCTCCGGCGGAATCGCGCGAAAGCACGAGCAAGGCGGCCACTACCGCGAGCCAAAGTTTAAAGGTCGGTTTCATGTGGAATCGCCTCCCATGCCCCATCGCGAACCGAAACCAAAGCTCGGGTCCGGTTTCCTGTGGGAATGCCACCACCTTCGCACGCCACATGCCACGTCCGGAACCGGCCGCTCGCCCGCACAGGGTGGGCGTCTTTACGCACGTTTCCCGTTTCAAGACGGCATCGGCACGCGCGGCCTTCGCGCACAATGCGTGAAATCCACGCGGTGCCCGGCTTCAGATCACCTCCACCGGGCACTTCGGCAGCGCGTCGAGGAAGAGCTGACCGTAGCGTTTGGTGAGGACGCGGTTGTCGAGGAGGACGACGATGCCGGAGTCGTTCTTCGTGCGGATCAAGCGGCCCACGCCCTGACGGAGCTTGAGGATCGCTTCGGGCACGGAGAATTCCATGAACGAGTTGCCGCCGCGTGCTTCGATGTCCTCGATGCGGGCTTCGATCAGCGGATGGTCCGGCACGGCGAAGGGCAGCCGGGTGATGATCACGTTGCTCAGGGCCTCGCCCGGCACGTCCACGCCCTGCCAGAAGCTGTCGGTGCCGAAGAGCACGCTGTCCACATCCGCCTTGAACTTCTCCAGCATGGTGTGGCGCGGCACGCCCTTGCCCTGCACGAAACACTCGAGGCCCATCTCGCTGAAGACCGGTTCCAACGCGGCGGCCACGTCGTGCATCAGGCGCGTGCTGGTGAAGAGGACGAACGCCTTGCCGTGCGTCATGCGGACGAAGTGCTCGATCCAGCGGACGAGTTCGCGCTGGTAGGAAGCCTCCTTCGGGTCGGGCATCTTCCCGGCCACGTAGACCTTCATCTGGTTCGGATAATCGAACGGCGAACCCAGCTGGATGGCCCGCGCATCGTCCGCGCCGACGCGCTGGATGATGTAGGCGAGCGACTCGGCGGCGGAAGGTAGGGCGGGCATCTTG
>JAYUUX010000269.1:0-2409 GCA_043754645.1 Verrucomicrobiales bacterium
CGTTTCAACTGACCCGCCCGAGGAGCTGCTGGACCTTGTCGCGTTGGCTGCGGGCGAGCGTGAGGCGGACGCCGTTGAAGAGGATGACGGCGTATTCGCCATGGAAGAGCGGCTGGAGTTCCTTCACCCGGTCGAGGTTCACGATGGCCGACCGGCTGATTCGGAGGAACTGGACCACGCCGAGCCTTTTTTCCCACGCGGAGATCGTTTCACGGATCAGGTGGGTCTCGCTCCCGATGTGAAGCTCCACGTAGTTGTCGGCCGCGCCCACCCAGTCGATGTCGCCCGGACGGATGAGCAGGATCCGGCCGTTGGACTTGATGGCGAAGCGATCGGAGCCGCGCCCGGCCGCATCGAGATCGTTGACCAGTCCGTCGACTCTCGCCTGCACGGGCGCCGGCGCGGCCCGTTTTAGTTCTTCCACCGCGCGGCGGAAAGCGGCCTGGAAGCGTTCGCGGTCATAGGGCTTCAGCAGGTAGTCCAGCGCCCGGGCCTCAAAAGCCTTCACGGCGAACTGGTCGAACGCGGTGACGAAGATGATCAGCGGGCGGTTCTCCGGATCGATGGACGCCAGAACGCCAAAGCCGTCGAGCTCGGGCATCTGGATGTCCAGAAAGACGAGGTCGGGCTTCAGCTCGCCGATGCGGTCGACCGCTTCAAGGCCATGCGCCGCCTCGCCGACGATCTCGGCGTCGGCCTCCTTCTCCAGCAAGGCCCGCAGACGCCCCCGGGCCAGGGGTTCATCGTCGACGATCAGGACGCGCGTTTTCATCGGGTGGGAGGGTTTAACCACAGAAGAGCCTGACGGCAAAGCCGAAGGCCGAAGCCACGAAGGCCGAAGGAAGATCGAAGTCCCGGATGAATTCCTCCATTCATCTCCAGATCGTCAAACCAATCGAACATTCGAGCTTCGAAGCTCGAGCTTCTTTCGGCCTTTGGCCTTCTGATTTCGGTCTTACTTCGACTCATCAGGAGCGCCTCCGGCTTTCTTCAACGGCAAGCGGATCATCGCCTCAGTCCCGCCGTTGGCACCGGGCGCGAGACGAAATTCCTGGGCCGAGCCGTAGAGCTGCTCCAAGCGCGCCCGCGTGTTCGCCACGCCGATGCCGGTGCCCGGACGGTTGCTGGAACCCGGTCCACGGCCGGTGTCCGTGACGCGGAGAATCAACTCATCGTCGACGCGCTCGGCGGAGATGCGGATTGCGCCGGGCGCGGCGATTGGCTCGATGCCGTGCCGGATGGCGTTCTCGACGAGCGGCTGGAGGATGAGGGTGGGCACGCGGACTTCGCCCAAGTCGTCGGGAATCGACACGTCGACCTTGAGCCGGTCGCCAAAACGCGTCTGCTCGATCTCCAGATAGCGCCGGAGAAATTCGATCTCCTGCCGCAACGACACCTCCTGCTCCGAGCTGCTGGCAAGCGCGCGGCGGAGCAGGTCCGCCAGCTTGGTCAAGGTGCGGTCCGCCGTGTCCACGTCGACATGCATGAGCGACGAGATGGCGTTGAGCGAATTGAAGAGGAAGTGCGGATTGAGCTGCATCTGCAGCGCATGCAGCCGCGCGGCGGTGAGACGTTGCTCGAGCTCGACGGCCCGGCGTTGGCGTTCCTGTGCTTCGCGGTAGTAGCGCAGCCCCATGCTCATGCCGACGATCAGCCAGTAGACGAGCACGTTGAAGAACCACGTCTTGCGCGCCAACAGCTGCACGGCGCCGGCGAAGGTCTCGTCGTCCCCTGCTCCGCCAGCGGGCAATTGCCCAACGGCAGCGCGAAGAAACAGGTAGCTCAGGCAGAAGACGGCCGAAGCCAGCAGGTGCAGGAGCAGATGGCCGAGACGATTCGGCGCTTCGATGGGAAACCTCCGCGCCAGCCACAACACCGGCACCGACAACAGCGCGAAGGCATACCAGTCGCCCAGCGACCAGACGATCGCCCGTCCGAGATCGACCGACGCGCCCGCCTTGCTGCCCGAGATGTAGAACTGCCCGGCGAACGCCAGGCCCACGAGCGTCCACGCGCCGAACAGACCGGCGGCGCGGAACCATGGACGTTGCCAAAGCAGGCTCAGGGACATCTCGGCGCGCAGCGTGGCCGGAAAGCGGGCGGAGGTGAATAGCGAAGAGCTCGAGGGCTTGCATCCGTTCCGCCTCTCCTCCATTCGTTCGGCGTGAAGCCGCAAGTCGACGAGCAGGCGATTCTCGCAATCGAACGCCCGCACAAGAGCCTTTGGACCTACTACCTGCTCTGCTGCCTGGTGTTCCCGCCGGCGTTTCCCTTCCTCGTTCTGCCGAGCTGGTTCCGCTACCACACGCTCCGCTACAAATTCACCGCGGAGGGTGTTTCGATGAGCTGGGGCATCCTTTTCCGCCGGGAGATCATCCTGAACTACGCGCGCATCCAGGACATTCATCT
>JAYUUX010000270.1:0-2642 GCA_043754645.1 Verrucomicrobiales bacterium
GCGACGCGGAGAAGCTCATGGCCGGACTTCACGTTGTTCGTCGTGAAGAACTCGTCGTATCGCAAAGCCCAGTCGACCGCCTTGTGGAACACTTCGACATCGGGAAGGACGCGCACCAGATCCGACTTGGCTGAAAGCTCGCCCCGGAGCGCCTTCAGATCGGCACCAAGTGCGGCGACACCGGCTTCGAGCGTCCCCCGGTCGGCGCCCGGCACCTTGATTCCCGGCGGCGGAATGCGCCGCACCCGGTCGACAAGGTTGTCCGCCGGCCCGTCGGCCAGGAGGAGACTTCCGGAAAACGACAAAGCCGTGGCCGTGATCAACAAGCGGGAGAACATGGCCGGAGTTTCCTCGAGCCCTTCCGGGTGCCAAGCGCCAAGTTCGCCGACGGGCGGCACGGTGCGGCACCGGGCCACCCTCGGGCAGCGGATCACCTGATCTTCTTGTCGGGCAGCGCGGCCTTGATGCCTTCATCGAGGGGCATCTTGTCCATCTCGGGCGTCAACCCTTCCGCTCTTAGGAGATCCGCCAACTGCTTCTCCAACCGCTTCCGCGTGGAGGCGTGTTTGGGGTTTAGGGCGAGGTTGACGAGTTCCTTGGGGTCGCTCGACAGGTCGTAGAGCTCGGCCGTGTGCTTGTCGGGCGAGCCGTCTCCATGCGGATACCGGACGAACTTCCAACGGTCGGTGCGGATGCCGCGGATGTTCGGCGTGTAGGGGAACTGCTTCTCGTAGTTGTATTCGTAGAACCAGGCCGACCGCCAGTTCTCCTCCTTGCCCGAGACGAGCGCCTTCCACGAGCGGCCCTGGATGCCCGCCAGTTCCCTGGCACCGCAGAGGTCGAGGATGCTGGGAGCGGTGTCCATCGCGAGGACCTGTCCTTGGGCAACCCAGCGCTTTGGCAGGCCGGGGCCGCACGCGATGATCGGGATGCGGATGCTGGGCTCGTGCATCGTGCGTTTGTCGACCATGCCGTGCTCGCCTTCCAGCAGGCCGTTGTCGCCCATGAACACGATGAGGGTGTTGTCGAACTGGCCGGTCTCCTTGAGATGGGCCACGAGCCGTCCCACGCTGTCGTCGACGCTGAGGACGGTGCCCCAGTAGGCGCGGACCATGTTCTGGAAGTTGGTCACGGCCTCGGGACGGCGGTCGGGAAACTCCTTCCGCCATTCGAACAACGGTCCGTAGATGCCGTGCCACGTGTCGAGGCGCTGCTTGATCCAGTCCGGCTTGCCGTCGAGGGCGGACGCGCTGGCCGGATAGGGAACGCGGACATGGTCGAAGGAGTTCGAATACTTCGGTTCCGGCAGGTAGAACGAATGCGGGGCCTTCTGCCCGATGCAGAGCGCCCACGGCTTGCCTGTCTGGCGTTTCTTCAACCAGTCGATGGCGTAGTCCGTGACGACATGGGTGTAGTAGCCCTTGGGAGTTTCGGTGCGCTCGCCGTTCACGTTCCATTCGGTGTCGAAGTATTTGCCCTGGCCCTTGTGGGTGATGAACCAGTCGAAGCCGGGACGGGGCGCGTCGTTGTTCTCGCCCATGTGCCACTTGCCCATGTAGGCGGTGGTGTAGCCGCTTTCCTTCAATCTTCCCGGCCAGTGCGGAAGCGAAGCGGGCAGCTCGGTGAAGTTGTCCCGGACCCCATGCCGATGCGCGTAGAGGCCGGTCAGAATGCTCGCGCGGCTCGGCGAACACAGCGACGTGGTGCAGAAGGCGTTCGCGAACTTCACGCCGTTCCGCGCGAGCGCGTCGATGTTCGGAGTCTTCACGTTCTTCGAGCCATAACAGCCGAGGGCGTCCGGCCGGAGATCGTCGCACAGAATGAAGAGCACGTTCGGCTGATTTGCGGCCGCAGCGGACAACGCCGTCAACGCAACCAAGGCCATGAGGAACGCGAGCGTCCGCACAAGGGTGCGGGAGAAAGTCGGGAACCGGTTCGGGGCGACCACGGCCGTCGGGCGTCGAGAAGTCATCGTTGGCATGGGGGACACCGGACCGCGAACGCGGATCGAAGACAAGCCGGATTCTCCCGATCGGTCACCGGCCGAAGAGCATGCCGGCGCCGGCCTTGATCCCGAGATACATCACGATCGATTCGAGGTTGGTCGTCGTCACGTTGGTGAACGTCTGGCCGCGGAGATTGAAGGGAATGGTCCGGATGCCGCCCGGCGAAGACGAATCCGGCACTTTGACTGCACCCAGCGTCAGCACGAGCCGGTCGATCCCGGCGAACTTGAGGCCTTCCAGCTGGTTCGCCGGACCGGCCCGGTCGAGCTGCTTGACCATCCGGTCCAGGTCACCGCCGAGCTGATTGGTCGAGAGCGACACCTCGGCGAGGTGCAGGCGGATCTCCCGGAAACGCAGTTCCCGGCGTTCGGCGGCGGCTTGATCGACTTCGACATGCAGCTCGTGCAGGTCGACGACCAGACGGCCTCCGTTGGTGGCGGCCTCGTGCAGCCGGAAACCCTCCAGGTGAAGCACGCCGGCCCTCGGACTGTAGTCGAACTTCTCCACCGTCGGCACAAGGCCGGTCTGTCGCTGGATGCCGGCCAAGACGATCCTCTTCATCACGGGGCCCGCAGCCAGCAGCGCCACCACGAGCAGCACGAGCAGGACGCCGAGGGCGACCGCAACCCACTTGAT
>JAYUUX010000271.1:0-5202 GCA_043754645.1 Verrucomicrobiales bacterium
TTCGCGCCAGCGGTTCAGGAGCAACATTGTCATGCAGGTAGTCGAGTCCTAGCCTAGCCGGCAAGCATGTTGTTCCGCCCGTTCATTCTGCTGATGGCCCTGGTGCTGCTGGCTTCTGGCGGATGCGCGTCCCGTCGGTCCGGACTTGCCGCGAACCGGCCCTTCGATTTCCAGCGCGACACGTTCGCCTACACCAACGAACTGGTCTGGGCCTACCGGATCAATCCCGAGACCAAGGAGCAGTCATGGCATCTCCGGAACAAGTCGCCGGAGTATTCGCATCACTGCTTCGTCATGGTGCGGAGCGCGCGGCAGTTCTGGTGGCACGCGCGGTTTGACCGGTCCCTTCCGCCCGTGGACGGGGAGAGCTACCGCCGGTTGGTTGAGGACGTCATTCGCCGAAGTGACAGCCGGGGCAGTCCCGAGGACCGCAAAGTCGTCATCCCGGGCTTCGATGGACTCAGGGAGTTCAGCTTGGCGTATCCCAAACTGCTTCAGGAGGAGTGCGGCGGCGCGTGGCAGAGCTATTTCCAGCGAGGGCATTGGCGGATGGTCCTGCCGTTCGCCCGAAGTGGTCAGCAGGCGATGGCCAATCGTCTGCACGAGCGGATTGCGGGTGGAACGCCGTGCGTGGTCCATCTCGTCAAGTTTCCAAGCCTGAAGATCAACCACGCGGTGCTGCTCCACGGCGTCCGATCCGAGCCCGGGAAACTCGTCTTCAGCAGCTACGATTCGAACGACCCCGGCCAGCCGCTCGAGTTGGTCTATTGGGAAGAGGAGCGGCGCTTCGAGTTCCCCGTCACGGGATACTTCGTCGGCGGCGAAGTGAACGTGTATGAGATCTACCGGAACTGGATCTACTGAGGGGAAGGTCATCCGCGAAGGACGCGAAGACGCCCGAAAACGACATTGAGAGGACTGCTTGTTGGTGGTCTTCGTGTTCTTCGTGGATGACTCATTCCCCTGCTTCGCGCCTCTTCGCGTCCTTCGCGGATAATATCTCCTTTCCGTCACGGGGAGGTGGTTCGCCCGCGCTTCCATCGGGTGACGCGCCAGAAAGTGATCCCGAAGAAGAGCGCGCCGCAGCCGTTCACGCCGACGGTGTAGCCGATCTTGTAGGTCCGGCCGGTGTTCGACGCCGCGTAGATCGTGGCTTCCTGGCCGATCAGGAGTCGCGGCAATGCCAGCGGCATCAGCGCGCCGTGCTTGATCCCTTCGAGCAGCCCGCTTGGCGGAGCCAAAGGATCCTCCAATCGCGGGGACGGGCGGGTGATGGCCTGGATGGCGAACCAGGCGACGGCGACGCCGCACAGTCTGGGAAGCCAAGCCCTCAACCGCGAAGGAGTCTGGGGTGCTTGGGCTTGTTCTGCGCGCATGAATCGATTTAGTCGCAGCATGTTTTTCAGCGAACGCGCACAGCAAGCCGAATGTCTGGACGGCCCGGACCGTTCGGATGCCGATATTCGCGACGCGTATCACTGGCTTGGCCGCGTGAATCGGCTGACACGGTTCTCGTGGCCGTTTGAGCGGACGCTGCTCCGTGAATTCGGGCAGGATGGCTGTCGCCGGCTGTCGCTGCTGGATGTGGGCGCCGGCGACGGTCTGCTGGGCCGGACTCTGGCACCATGGGCCGCGGCGCACGGATGGCGGTGGGATTTCACCAACTTGGACCTGTCGCCCCGGGCTCTTGCGCTCAATCCGGCCGGACGAAACGTGGTTGGTTCCGCGATGGAGCTTCCGTTCCCCGACAATTCGTTCGACATCGTGGTCGCGTCGCAGATGACGCATCACCTCGGATCCGACGACGCGGTGAAGCGGCATTTCGCCGAAGCCTATCGGGTCTCACGCAAGGGTGTCGTGATCTGCGACCTTCACCGGAATCCGGCCTTCTACGCCGTCCTGGGCCTGATGTTGTTCGCGATGCGGTTTCCCGCGTGGATCCGGAACGACGGGCTGGTTTCCGTCCGACGTGGTTGGAGGGTGCCTGACTGGGAACGCCTAGCGGGTGAGGCGGGACTGAAACACTACCGGGTCTGGATGGAACACGGCACCCGGGTGCTGCTTTTCGCGAGGAAGGCCTGACCCGACGCGCGGGCGTGCGCCGCGCCGCGCCGCGCCCGGAGATACCATTTCCACCACCGCACCGTGTCGATCAATGGCCGGATCTTGCTGTGTTCCGCGGCGTAGATCACGTCGATGGGGACAAAGCCGATCGCGTGGCCGTGCAGGGCGAACTGGAAGATCATCTCGGATTCGATCTCGAAATGCCGCGCCTTGAGCGGGACTTCGGAGAGCGTCGGCAGATGGACCAGCCGGAAGCCGCACTGCGTGTCGGGAAGTTCCCGGTCCGTCAGTTCGGAGATCTTGCGGCTCAGCCACCGGTTGATCCACCGGCGCAGTCGCGGCATCGAGTCCGGCCTGTCCATGCGGTTTCCGATGATGAGGGGCGTCCCGGTGGTCTCAGCGGCGTGGAGAAATGCGGGAATGTTCCGGGGCGAATGCTGGCCATCGCCGTCGAGCGTGATCGCCCATTCGAACCCTGCGGAACGGGCCGCGGTCCAACCCGCCAGCAGTGAAGTGCCCTTGCCGCTGCGTCCGGCGTGGCCGATCACCCTGGCCCCGGCCGCCGAGGCCTTCGCAGCCGTCAGGTCCGCCGATCCGTCGTCGACCACGATGACGTCGTCGACGGTTTCCCGGATCTGGGCGACCAACGGTCCGATCACCTCCGCTTCGTTGTGGCAGGGGATCACCGCGACGCAGTTCTTGGAGCGGGCCATTTTCGGGAGGTTAGGAACCGGTTGGATCCGGCGCAAGAGCCGTCGCCTCGCGGGCTTGTGGCGGGGTTGCGTCGATGGAAAGCTTTGAAGGTGCGAACGCCCCCGTCAGACTCGGACCAGATGAGCGCCGCGACCCGACACACCTCCGCCGACATCCTCGCCTCGGGTGAGGCGCAGGTGCGGTTGCACGGGCGAGCCGGCGCGCTTCGCGACGCGGGATTCGGCCGGCAGGTTTTCGTT
The DNA here is from genome assembly GCA_043754645.1 of Verrucomicrobiales bacterium. Lineage (GTDB taxonomy): Bacteria > Verrucomicrobiota > Verrucomicrobiia > Limisphaerales > CANJSG01 > CANJSG01. The sequence goes on from JAYUUX010000271.1 coordinate 3,018, forward strand.
CGCGGCGTGGTGGAGCCGTCCAATTATTGCCGCGAGAACTGCTCCTACTGCGGCATGCGCCGCGACAACCGGTCGCTGGACCGCTATCGGGCCAGTGCCGACAGCCTCGCCGAGTTGCTCATCCACCACCGGCCCGTGAGCATGACGGACGTCAACATCCAGACCGGCGAGGATCCGCGCGCGGTCGAGGAAGTCGTTTTGCCTTTGCTCCGGGCGCTGCGGCGGGAGACGAACCTCGGGCTGAGCGTCTGTCTCGGCACGCTTTCGAAGGACGTCTACCGCGAACTGAAAAACGCGGGCGCGTCGATCTACATCATGAAGTTCGAGGTCGCGAACCCGGACGACTACCGCAAGTTCTCCTCGCCTGGCACACTGTCCGAAAGGCTGGACCACATCCGGCTGCTGGCCGACGAGGGATGGGACGTCAGTTCGGGTTTCATCGCCGGGCTTCCCGGACAAGACGCCGGGTCCATCGGCGAGAATCTGGATCTCGCCCGGTCGCTTCCGCTCTCCGGATGCAGCGTGAGCCCGTTTGTGCCGGGGGATGAAACGCCGCTGGCCGCGGAGCCTTCTTCGGGGATCGACCAGACGCTGAACGCGATGGCCCTCCTGCGGTTGATGCGGCCCGACTGGGTGATTCCGGCCGTGAGCGCCCTCAACCTGGCCGGCCCGGGCGACGGCTATCGCCGTGGCCTGCGGACCGGCGCCAACCTCTGCACCATCAACCTTACCCCCGATGCGGACCGCGGGAACTACCTGCTCTACAAACGCGATCGTTTCATCATGAACGAGGAACGGATCCTCGGGGCGATCTCGGCTGAGGGCTTGTCGGTTTCGACGGGTAGCCTCGCGGACCATTTCGCTGCGAAACGGGCGCGCGTCGCGGGCGTAGCGGTCGCCTGATCTGGACGAGTATCAGCGTCTACGACGCTTTGGCGGGCTTGATTTCGCCCGTCGGCAATTCGCCGGGGTGGGTTCGAAAACGTCCGGCGGCCGCGGAGGTTCCAGTCGATCCGAACCAGCTTCTCCAGCCTTCGGTGATTTCCAGCCCGATCCAGCCTCCGAGCGCCTTGATCACCTGCCCGGAACTCGACGGCGCCAGCGTGAAACCTCCGAAAAAAAACCGTCGATGGGCGTTCGTCCGGCCCAGTTTCCCGCGTTCACGCCGTGATCGGGCGATTGCGGCAAGACGGCGGTTGTAGCAACGCATCAGGTGGTAGACCGGCACCGAAGGCGGCGTGGAGAAGACCGGTTCCGAAAGCGATTCCCCGCCCCGCTTGAAAGGCTGGGAAACCACGCCCAGATAGTAGAGTCCGAGATCCAGCCGGAAGGCCGTCCGCATCAGGTCGAACTCGCCGAGGTAGTCGTATTTGTCCCGGTAGACCGCGGCGAACCAGCGCCCGTAGCTCTTCACAAAATCCATGTCCAGCCGGGCCACAAGCTCGGAGAACGGTTCGCCGGATCGTTCCTTGAGGATGATCTGCTTCGCGGCGGTGGAGGTGAAGCTGAGCCAATCCATTCCGGGGCTGTAGAACGGGTCGATGAACGCGCCCGCATCCCCGACCACCACGAAGCCGTCGCCGAAGTAGTGTTTGTTCGAATAGGCAAGGTTGGATCGGGCGAGGACGTCGCCCTCGACACACGTCGCGTCCTGCAACAATTCCGCTCCGACGGGATGGGTGCCCAGGAAACGCTTCAACCTGTCGCCGAGCGAACCGTCCTTCGGGAACTGGACGTGGCGTTGATCGTAGACAAGTCCGATGCTCACATCCCCGCCCTTGAGCGGGATGATCCAGGCCCACCATCCGTCGCCCATCAGGTGGTTGGTGGCCGTCGAGCGGATGCCGTAGCTCGCCGCGGCCCATTCGGGAAATTTTGTGGCGAGCTCAAGTCCATCGAGGTCCTTCACCCCGCGCCACCGGGCCCAGACCGCGGAGGTCGGATGCCCGGTATTGGGCACATGCCAGCCTTCCTGCCGCGAAAGAAGGGCGGTAAATCCGGAAGCATCCACCACCCAACGGGCGGTGGCCGTCTGTTTGCCATTCTCGTCCTCGAAGGCGACACGCTGTTCACCACCTTGCCTCAGGGAAACATGGCCCACCTTGGCCCCGCGTCTGGTTTGGGCCCCGGCCTCCTGGGCGAGACGCAGGACTTCCTGGTCGATGACGGATCTGTCCAACTGGTA
>JAYUUX010000272.1:0-3107 GCA_043754645.1 Verrucomicrobiales bacterium
AGTTTCCCGCGTTTGTCCACCACGCTCACGCTGCCTGACTTGGCGCGTGTCATCACGAGCAACGCCTCCTTCACCGAGATGGTCTCAGGGGCGATCGCGTTGCGGCCACCGGTCCGCATGATGTCCTTCACCTCCAGCAACAGCGCCCGCCCGATCGCGCCGCTCGGATGCAGCCTCGCAAAATCCTTCTCCTTGAACCCGCGCGCTTCGAGCACGGCCATGGCCAGGGCATCACCGAGGACGAGCATCGCGGTCGTGCTGGAGGTGGGGGCGAGGTTGAAGGGGCACGCCTCCTTCGGCACGCGCACGTCGAGGACGATGTCGCTGAAGCGGGCCAACGACGACTTCAGCCCCCCTGTCAAGGAGATGACCTTCACGGCGAAGCGTTTGATCGCCGGGATGAGCGAGAGCAGTTCCTCCGACTCGCCGGAGTAGCTGAGGGCGATGATGACGTCGCCGTCGCTGACCACGCCCAGATCGCCGTGCAGCGCGTCGACGCTATTGAGGACCACGGCGGTGGATCCCGTGCTGGACAACGTCGCGGCGATCTTCTGGGCGATGTTGCCCGACTTGCCGATGCCCACGAGCACGAGCTTCCCGCGCGCCCGCAGCGCCGCGACGATCGCGTCCACGGCGGAATCGAAGGCATCGTCCAGCCGCCCGCGCACGGCGCGCAACGCGGCGATCTTGATGTCAAAGACGTCTCTGGCCCGGCTTAGGTGGCTCATCCGAAACACGATGGCAGCAAGGCCCCCGGCGATTCAATGCCGGTCGTAGGCAGGCATCGGACCTCGTTGCACGTCTGTGGAGCACCGCAGCCCAACCTCTCGACAGCCGGTGGCCGCCTTGACACTTGGAGCGGGGACGGCCGAACATCCGCGCCCTTATGGCCGAACCGAAAGAAAACGTGCTGATGGAGAAGATCACCTCCCTCTGCAAACGCCGTGGCTTCATCTTCCAGTCCTCGGAGATCTACGGCGGCATCCAGGGCTTCTGGGACTACGGCCCGTTGGGCGCGGAGCTGAAGCGCAACGTGAAGGACGCCTGGTGGACGACCATGACGCGCCTGCGCGACGACGTCGTCGGTCTCGAGGCGACCATCATCATGGCCCCGCAGATCTGGCGCGCCTCCGGCCACGTGGACACCTTCAGCGACCCGATGTGCGACTGCCTTGTCAGCGGGAAACGCTTCCGCGCAGATCAAGTCGATCAGTTGTCGGGGACCGTCATTAATTTTCTGGGTGCTGCTGACTTTGAAAGTCTCAACAGGCTTTTTACTGAGAGGCAGGCGCCGGAGAGTTCGGCCTCATGGAGTCAGTTGGCTCTCGCGCCCAATCTGCGGATGGTTTTTGAGAACCATTCCTTCGTTGGTGATGCCGATTTGGCCGGAGGTCAGCTTCAGCTTGAAGGCGACGTCCAAGACCAGATCAAATCGCTTAACTTTCTTCACGAGAAAGGGGTCTTCAGTCGGAGCTCGATGCAGCCCGTATCGATTCTTCTTCTTCCAAAAAAGGATCTGAATGCGGCGGTGAAACTTGCGAAGGAGTTTTACCGGAAGCGTGGGATTGCCAACCCGGTTGTCTTCATCGGAGCGAAATCTTCTGTTGAAAACTCCCAGGGCTTCAACCCTGAGAATGGCGCACAGCTCACGCCGCCGGTGCCGTTCAACCTGATGTTCAAGACCTACGTCGGCCCCACGGCCACTGAGGCGGACGTCGCCTATCTCCGGCCCGAAACGGCGCAGGCCATCTTCGCCCAGTTCAAGAACGTCCACGAGACGTCGCGTCAGAAGGTGCCGTTCGGCATCGCGCAAATGGGCAAGGCCTTCCGCAACGAGGTCACGCCGCGCAACTACACCTTCCGCTCGCGCGAGTTCGAGCAGATGGAACTCGAGTTCTTCATCAAGCCCGACGAAGCCGTCGAGGCCATCTCCGGCGCCGTGGCCACGCCCGCCGCCAAGGGCCATCCCGGCGAACCGCAGGCCAACTGGGGCTGGCAGCTCTGGCACCAGTATTGGGTCGAGGAACGGATCAAGTTCTACGAGTCGATCGGTCTCTCTCGCGACACGTTGGAGGAGTATTGGCAGAAGCCCGAGGAGCTCGCGCACTACGCCCGTGCCTGCGTGGATCTGCTCTACAAGTTCCCCTTCGGCACGCAGGAGCTGGAAGGCATCGCGGCCCGCAGCGACTTCGATCTCAGCCAGAACGAGCGCCATTCCGGCAAGACGATGGGCGTCTTCGACGAGGATCTGCGGACCGGCTGGGGCAAGCTTGCTCCCGAGAAACAGACCGAGCTGTCGAAGCGCTACTACGACAACCGGCTCAGATACATGCTGAAGACGGGCGTGGAACCGGCCAAGGCCGAACGTGAAGCCAAGGAAGACGCCGACGGTCTGGCCAAGGGCCAATACATCCCGCACGTCATCGAGCCGTCCGCCGGCACGGACCGGTTGATCCTCGCGCTTTTGGCCAACGCGTTCTCCGAAGTCACCACGACGGACGACAAGGGCAAGAGCGAGACGCGCGTCATCCTGAAGTTCCATCCGCGCATCGCGCCGGTGAAGGTCGGCGTGTTCCCGTTGCTCAAGAACAAGCCCGAGCTCGTGGCCAAGGCGAAGGAGGTCTTCCAGTCGCTGCGCGGCCACATGAACGCCTACTACGACGACGGCGGCGCCATTGGCCGTCGCTACGCCCGCCAGGACGAGGCCGGCACGCCCTTCTGCGTGACGATCGACTTCGACACGCTGGGCGAGAAACCCGAGCTGCTGAACACCGTCACTCTCCGCCACCGCGACGACGGCCGGCAGGAGCGTTTGCCGATCAACGAGCTGCTCCCGTGGCTGCTTGCGCGGGTGAAGTAGACGCAGGGTTCAACGTTTCAGGTTTGAGGTTCAAGGTTTGGGCGGGGCCGACGTTCGGCTCCGCCCTTTCGCTTTTGTCCGCAACGGAAGGAGCCGTCCGCGAAGGGCGCGAAGGAACGCGAAGAAGGTCGACCGCAGAATACGCGGACAAGGTAGAAGGGAACCAAAGTCTCGCGGCTGGTAGGGCGAAGGCTCCCGCCGAGCCGCCTTGAGGCAGACGAACCAGATGACGGCGTCTCGTGGGAAG
>JAYUUX010000273.1:0-13866 GCA_043754645.1 Verrucomicrobiales bacterium
GCCCTGGTCCTGGCCGCCGCTTCGGCGTCCGCCGCATCGCTTGCCTTCGACTTCAAGGATCCGAAGGGCGTCAACAACGCCACCTTCAAGCTCGACGCCCCGCTCGAAGCCATCAGCGGCTCCGCCAACGGCATTTCCGGCAAGGTGATGTTAGATCCGGCCAAGCCGGCCTCGCTCACCGGCAAGATCGTCATCGCCGCCAAGTCCCTGCACGTCGGCAACCCCGTCATGCTGGAGCATCTCCACGGCGAGGGATGGCTCGATGTCTCCAAGCATCCCGAGATCGCCTTCGAGGTCGTTTCCGTGAAGAACGCCAAGACGACCGGCACCGCCACCACGGCCGATGTCACCGGAAAGTTCACCCTCAAGGGCGTGACCAAGGACCTCACCATTCCCGCCAAGATCACCTACCTGAAGGACAAGCTTAAGGCCCGGGGCGGCCAGCAGGACGGCGACCTCCTCGTCATCCGGTCCAACTTCACGATCAAGCGCTCCGAGTTCGGCATCAAGCCCGGCGAGGCCGAGGACAAGGTCTCCAACGAGATCGAAATCGGCCTGAGCGTCGCCGGAGCTTCCCCGAAGGCCTGAGCCCCCCTTCCAACCACGCTTGATCGACCAAGGCCTGTCGCCCTGCGACGGGCTTTGCTTTTCCCGACGACGGCGACATCCAAGGTGAACAGGCGGAAGCCTCCTCTTTGCCGCCCAGATTTTTCAGTTCGGCAGCCAGATGCGGTTGGCTGGGTCGCCAGACTTCTTGAGCGCATCGCGGAGGTTGGGGCTGGTCAACTGCGTGGCGCTGCCATCCGTGAACGTGACGTTTCCCCCGCGATCGTGGATCTCGGTGGACCACCGAAGATCTTTGGTCTCATTGGTTGTCGCACAGAGCCTCTGCGCGCCCGTCAAGATGACGTTCCCTGGGGCTTGGTCCGAAGCAGTGGAGTCTCGGGTCAGATTGCGGTCGCCCATCAGGAGCTTGGTAGGCGTTCCTTCATCGGCTTCCAACGCGTAAAAGTAGCTCAATGCCCTGTTGCGTCGTGACGGATGAGCCAGGCTGTCGCTGGAGAATTCGGAGTTGGTTTGGACAAGAAAGTCCGATGCCGGTCGACGCGCGGAGTCTGAAGGACAGATCAACACCCTCGGGCTGGAGATGTCAGACTGTGCCATCTGAAAGAGCTGCCAAAGGTTCTCTGCTCCGCCGGAATTGGTGCGAGAGAACGAGGCGAAAGGATACAGCGAGTCGTTGTCGTTGGCGAAGAGCCGCAGTCCCATGCTGACCGATTTCAAATTGTAGACGCACGATTGTCCGGAAGAGCGAGCCGGCATACGCGCTAACCCGGCCAAGCCGAGGAACGAAAGGACCAGTATCAGACAAATGATCGGGAACAGCTCCGCCCTCGTCCAAGCAGCCTCAAGTGGTCGATTCCGCTGATGCTTCATTAAATGCGCGTCTCAATCCACTTTGCCGCCTCCCCGAGAGTCTCTTCGGCAGCCCGCGAGATGTCCAACCTTGCGATGAACGGCCGAGGTTCCAGAACCGACCCTGAGCGGATGGATTCAAATCGATCCTCGTCTCAGTTCGGCAGCCAGATGCGGGTTCCCTGGTTCGTCGGGTTGGCCCACACGGTTCTCAGTCTCGCCGAAGTGAGGACCTCCGCGTGACCGTCGCTGAAAGCAATGACTCCCAGGCCGGCGTGCCGGCTCTTGGTCCAGCGCAGATCCTTGGCCGTTTCCGCTCGAATCCGCCTCTCCCGTTTGAGTTCGAGCTGCCCCGGGTTTTCGTCCGTTCCGGAGGGATCCGAGGACAGATGGCTGTCGCCTGCGAGAATCGCGGAGACCGACTCAGTCCTTGCATCGACCGCTAGGACGTAGCTGAAGGCGTTCGAGGAAGCCGAATAGTAGGCTACTGGGTTTGTGGCGGCGATGGGGTAGTTCGCCCAGCTCGCGGGATTTCTGGACCGGGGATCAGATGGGCAGTGAATGGTTTGAGGATCTTTCACATACGGATCCAGGGCCAGGTAGAGTTTCCAAAGTTCATCCGGTCCCGAGCCGGAGACGGCCGGAAACTCGCCAAGATACGGACTCGATGATTTTCCTGAATACGCCTTCACCGATTGGAGCAGGCTATTCCCGCTGTTGTCGGCCGCCATCATCTGCATCGCGAACGCAACATTCTTCAGATTTTGCATACAGCGGACGAACGACGGTTTACCGCCTCCCGGAAGAAACTTCGGCATGAGCAGACCCGCGAGAACTCCGACAACGACCAAGATAACCACCAGCTCCAGCAGCGTGAATGCGCGTCGGGCACTCTTGGGATTGTTCCGTAGCCTCATACTGAGTTGGTAGCCTGTTTCCGCTGGCCGCACAATCCACTGAGACCGGGCGTTTGACCGCCCACGCGATATCAACAGCCGGTCAGTTCGGCAGCCACCCACGGTTGGCCAGCCCCGGAGCAGTATTCGTGTTTGTCGGCGGCCGGTGATGGTCCACAGTGACGCCGTAGACACATGCAACTCTCCGACGAACAGAAACAGAAGGTGGCCGCCTGGTTGGCCGACGGCCTCTCGATCTCCGACATCCAGAAGAAGCTGGGCACCGACTTCGGCGTCTCGATGACCTACATGGAGGTCCGCTTCCTCATCGGCGACCTCAAGCTGCAGATCGTCGACAAACCGGCGGAGCACACCCCGATCCTTGGCGCCAAACCCGCCGCGCCCGCGCCCGTTCCGGCGCCCATGCCGCCCGGCGTTGCCGCCGATCCCGGTGCTTTGCCCGAAGAGGCCATGCCGCCGATGACGGGCAACGTGAAGGTTTCGGTGGATTCCATCACCAAGCCCGGCGCGCTCGTCAGCGGACAGGTGTCCTTCAGCGATGGCAACACCGCCGCGTGGCATCTCGACCAGACCGGCCGGCTTGGTCTCGTCACCAAAGTGGCGGGCTACCGTCCGCCACAGGCCGAGATCATCGAGTTCCAGGCCGCGCTCCAGGACGAGTTGGCGAAGCTGGGATACTAGGCCAAGGCCCGCGCGTCAGGCGGCGACGAGCTGTTGGACGACCTGGATGGTTTCCGCGAGGTATTGCTGGGTGAAGCTCATGAAATGGTGGAGCCAGTAAACTGCAGGCCTTGGGAGTTGGCAGAGGAGTTTTGCCAATCTCAGTTGGTCTTCGCCGACAAAAGACTCGCGCCGTGCCAACTCGGCTGAAAACCTGACTGCAACATGGAACCCCGAGCCGCTCCGACCATGAGAACGGGACCGATCCATCGCCGCCTTGGGGCCTTCACCATGATCGAGCTGGCGGTCATCGTCGCCATCATCGCCCTGCTGGCCACACTGCTTCTACCCGCCATGGTCAAAGCGAAGAATCGCGCCATGAGGATTCGTTGCATCAGCATGCACAAGCAGCTCAGCATGGGCTTGCGCCTGTTCGCCAACGACGCCGGCGGCTACCCGTTTCGATTTCTGTCGAACCCGACCAAACCGGTGCCGGGTCTCACCCCTCTCGCAACCAACAACCCGTCCGAGCTATGGAAACTCCTCCAGGTCGCAGCGAACGACATCAGCTCTCCATACATGTTGGTCTGCCCCTCTGACCCTGCGAGGAAGCAGGCGACCTCCTTTGATACCAACGGTGTGCCGACAGAGTTCGCCCATCCCGCCAACCGCCTCAATGCCATCAGCTACTTCCTCTCGCTTGATGCCGACGAGGAATCTCCGGGAAACATCCAGATGGGCGACCGCTATCTCACGACCGATCCAGAAGGACCGACCGAAAAGGGAACCAAGTTCCTCTTCGGACAGCAGAATCTCGGAAGCGCCTCGCCGACGGCCGGTGCGGTGCGCTGGATCTCGATGATCCACAGCGGGGGCGGCAATGTCGCCTTGATGGACGGCAGCGCGCAGCAGCTCACCACTGCAACCCTCCGGAAAGCGCTGACCAATCAGCCTGTCGTCGCCAACCGCATCTGGCTGCCCAACACCGACGCCACCGGCCGGGGCAATCCGTAGGGGGCCCAGGGCGTGTCTTCAACCTAGCTGCGGAGAAGCGGAAGACAGTAGCCCCGGGCGTGAGCCCGCGGCCGGCGACCGACAACGACGAGCTCCGAAGGAGCGGCAGAACGGCGTCTGTCGCTCCGCCGGAGCTTCTGGCTATCCGGGAAACCCAACCCACGCTCACGCTGTGGGCTACTTTCTACCGCACCTCCGGTGCTCAGAGCGGGGTTTCAAGACACGCCCTTGGTCTACCGCGAGCGGATGAAGAGTTTTCCGGGGAGCTGCTTGATCATCCGCTTCATCTCGAGGCCGAGAAGGGTGACGGAGACGGCGGAGCTGGGGAGGCCGCTGCACTGGATGAGCTCGTCGATGGTGGTTTCCGTCTCGCTGAGCAGGCCGTAGAGGAGCTGCTCGTTTTCGGAGAGCGTGATCGCCGGAAGCTGGCCGGTCTCGGCCGCGCTGGCCGGACGGTTGGACGCGGGGAAGAGATATTCGAACTCGCTCAGGATATCCTCCAGTCCTTCGCAGAGTTTCGCTCCTTTCTTGATGAGATCATGGCAGCCCTTGCTGCGCGGGGAATCGATCCGGCCCGGGACGGCGAAGACCTGTCGGCCGTAGTCGGTGGCCATGTTGGCGGTGATGAGCGCGCCGCTGGTCAGGTTCGCCTCAACGACGACGGTGCCGAGGGTCATGCCGGCGACGATGCGGTTGCGGATGGGGAAGGACTGCTTGTCGGCCTTCCGGTTGAAGGGGAACTGGGTGATGAGCGCGCCTTGCCCATCCTCCGCGATACGGTGGAAGAGCTCCTTGTTCTCCGAAGGAAACACCAGGTTTATCCCGGTGCCGAGAACGGCGATGGTGCGGCCCTTCGACTGGAGCGCGCCTTGATGCGCGGCGGTGTCGATGCCCCGGGCGCCACCGCTCACGACGGTCACACCGACGTAGCCGAGCTGGTAGGCGAGCTTGCGGGCGGTCTCGGTGCCGTAGGGCGTGACCATCCTCGAACCGACGAGAGCGACGGCGTTGTGATCCTTCTCCGTCAGCGCGCCCTTCACATAGAGCACGACGGGCGGATCGTAGATCTCCTTCAGCGACGGCGGATAGAGCGGGTCATCGCCGGTGAGGACATGGCAGCCGAAGTCGGCGATTCGTTTGAGTTCGCCGGCGAGGTCGACGGTCGTTTCCCACCCGGCGATCGAATCGGCGATCTCGGTGCCGATGCCGGGCACCGCCTGCAATTGGGTGCGGCTGGCGCGGAGGATGGACGGGGCGTCGCCGAAGTGGTCGATCAGTTTGCGCAGGCGAACCGGCCCGACGTGTTCGACCATGTTGAGCGCGATCAACGCTTCCTTGGGGTCCATGGAGGAAATGAAACCGGGTTGAACGAAGCTCGGCAAGCGCCGCCAATCTTGCGTCTCCGGTGAACCGCCCTCTAGCCTGCGGCGTGCGTCTCCTCGACCGTTACCTGCTGCGCGAACTGCTGATCCCGCTGATCGGCTGTCTCGTGGGGTTCCTGGTCTTCCTCATCTCGTTCGACGTCTTCGCCATGCTGGAGAAGTTCCGCGACGCGCAGATGGGGCCGTCCGCGATCGCCCGGTATTACCTCTACGCGATGCCGGGGTTCCTGAACCTGATCCTGCCGATGTCGCTCCTGCTGGCGTTGCTCTACTCGCTGACGAACCACGCCAAACACCATGAACTGACGGCGATGCGCGCCGCCGGAATCAGCACCTGGCGCATCATGGTGCCGTATCTCGGCGTCGGGGTGATCGCGAGTTTCCTGCTGCTGTCGGTGAACGAATGGTTCGCGCCGGACAGTCCGGCACGGGCGGCCGCGCTGCTGGACAAGGGTTCAGGAAAACTGTCCAAGGACGACTGGCGTCCGCAGATGGCTTTCCGCAACGCGCGCGACAAACGGACTTGGTCCATCGAGTCCTGCAACATCCGCACGGCCGAAATGATCCGCCCGTTGGTTCTCTGGGAAACGCCCGATGGCGGCCGACGGGAGATCTACGCGGAGCGCGCGCGCTTTGAGGGCGGGAGCTGGGTGTTCTCCAACGTGCGCGATGTCCGTTACCGCAACGCGGCCGATGCGATCTCGGATCCGCCGGTGATGACCAACCGGCTGGCTTTCTCCGATTGGCGCGAGACGCCGGAGTTCATCCGCAGCGAGGTCAAGATCGCGGGCCTGTCCAACGTGCGGGCCACGAAGGGCGCGCAGCTGTCGCTCAGCGAGATTCGGACGTATCTCGCGCTGAATCCCGAACTTCCCCCAGGCAGGCAGGCGCTGCTCCAAACCCAGTTCCACGCGCGGTTGGCGGAACCATGGCGCTGCGTCGTCGTGGTTTTCATGGCGGTGCCGTTCGGGATGCCGGCGGGCAGGCGGAACCCGTTCGTCGGAGTGGCGAGCAGCATCTTCATCGCGTTCGCCTTCTTCATCGTGCAACGGCTTGCACTCGCGCTGGGCACGGGCGGCTACCTGCCGCCGGACATTTCCGCATGGGCCCCGAACGTCGCCTTCAGCGCGCTCGGTCTTTGGCTGACAAAGCGGGTGGGTTGACGATGCGGAGTCATCCGCCAAGGGCGCGACGGAACGAGGAGTCGATACGACAAAGAAACCTTCGTCTTACCTGAGCGCTTCGGTGGCCGGAACTTCAGCGAGCGACTTCACCGACCAGTCTGGCTTGTGCTCGTTGAGCTGATCGACGGTGAAATGCCCGGTGGCCACCGCAAGGACGCGGGCGCCGATGGCCCGGCCGCATTCGATGTCGAGCGGGGTGTCGCCGATGACGAGGATCTCGTCGCCGGACAACTCGTTCTTCATCCGCTCGGAACCACGTTTCTGGGCGACGCGCGCGATCTCGTTGCGGTTCTCATGGTCGTCGGCGAAGGCCCCGAACTCGAAGTCGTTCCAGATGCCGAAGTGGCCGAGCTTGATCTCGGCTCCACGCCGGATGTTGCCGGTCAGCAAGCCAAAGCTCGGCGGCTCCGGCTGTGCGCGAAGGTCGGCCATGAAAGGTCCCACTCCTTCGAAGATCCCACCGCCAACCCTGCCAAGGATGTGCTGCAGCCAGCCAAGGTAGCAGGCGAAGAAGCGGTCGAAGTCGGCCGGCGTCGGTTCAAGGCCGTGGGCGCGGAGCATCTGCCGGGCCAGACCGGTATCGGTCCGTCCGGCGAAGGACACGCCCCGGACGGCCGCCGGAAAGTGGAAGACTTCGCGAAAGGCTTCGCCAAAGGCGGTGATGCCGGCCGCGTTGGTGTGGATGAGCGTGCCGTCGATATCGAAGAGGACGAGTCGGACCATGGAGCGCGGAAACTAGGGAACACGCGCTGCGGCCGCAAACGGAGTTTCCAGAAACCCAGGGGTCCTGCTAGAAACAATCCCTGTGAAGGCCGCCGGTCACTTTCAACGCTTGGTCAGCAAGGCGGACGCCGCATTTACGCTCGTCGAGCTGCTGGTCGTGATCGCCATCATCGCGATCCTCGTCTCGCTACTGCTCCCGGCGCTGAGCACCGCAAAAAGCCGCGCTGCCGCGACGGTCTGCAGGTCGAACCTGAAGCAGTGGTTGATGGCCACGCACCTCTACGCCCAGGGCCACGACGATCTCCTGCCGCCCGACGGGTCGGCATATCCCCCGGCCGGCGAACCGAAGGGGAGTTGGCTGAGCCTCCTTCCGAGAGAGATCAACGTGACGGCCTACAGCGGCCAGGATTGGAGGACGAACCCGCTGACCCGCGTGTCCACGACGATCTGGCTCTGCCCGGGGAACACCAACCGCTCGGACGGCATCAACCTGTTCCACTACGCGATCAACGGAAACATCAACAACCGCGTCGCGAATGGAAGGGAGACGAAGATGTTCGAGATCAGGAAGCCGGCCTCCACCGTCTGGATGTTCGACAACCAGCACCGCCGCGCCTGGGGAACGAGGAACGCCGTCCACACGAACGCCCACACCAAGGCCGCCCACCTCGGCTTCCTGGACGGCCACGTGAAGGGATTCAAGCTGGCGGACTATTGGGATCTGAAACGGGACGAGGGGAGGACCAACAACCCGGCGATCGTTTGGGATCCTTGACGCTCATCCCCCACCCGGGACGACGGGCCGACCCAAAGGTCCGCCTCGGATCACTTGCTTTCCTGCAACCGGCGCATCCGGGATTTTCGCCACTGGGCGCGATGGTTGATGATCCAGTCGGTCAGCGCCCGTTCGAAGCCGACGTCTTGTCCGGCCTTCTCCGATTCGATCCACTTGTGCCGGAGGATCTCCTCACGCTCCGCCTGATACTCGCGGTAGAGCGAGGATTTTCGGACCAAGTCATTTCCAGAGACGTTATCTGGGAGCTGATTGCCCATGGTGGCCGTAACAACAAACACGGCGATCGGAAGATATCGATCGCTCGCACGTGTTCAATCGGTATTTGCCGCGAAAGGTTGATCGCCGACCGGCACCCATGTTCTCGGGGACTTTTCCGGACACCATGCTCCGGTCCGGGACATCACGCGCCGAGCTGATTGCGCAGTCGCCTACCCAGCTCCAGAAACACCGCCGCAGCGGCGCTGTCGGGTTCACCGACCGTGATCGGGACTCCCTTGTCGCCGCCTTCGCGGATGGACGTGAACAGCGGGATCTCGCCAAGGAACGCCACCTTCTGCCTCTCGGCTTCGGCCTTGCCGCCACCGTGCCCGAAGATCTCGACGCGGGAACCATCCGGCGCGGTGAAGTAGCTCATGTTCTCCACGATGCCGAGGATGGGCACGCTGACCTTGGTGAACATGTTGATGCCTTTGCGCACGACGCCGAGCGACGCTTCCTGAGGCGTGGTGACGATGACACCGCCGTCTAGGGGAACGGTCTGGCAAAGGGAAAGCTGCGCGTCGCCGGTGCCAGGCGGAAGGTCGACGAGGAGGAAGTCCAATTCACCCCAGTCCACCTGTCCGACGAACTGCTGGATGGTTTTCTGGATCATGGGCCCGCGCCAGATGACCGGTTGGTCGTCTTCGATCAGGAAACCCATGCTCATGAGCTTAACGTCGTGGTTGACCGGAGGAATGAGCTTCTCCTCCTCGCTGACGTAGGGTCGGCCGTGCACGCCCATCATCAACGGGATGCTTGGCCCGTAGATGTCACAATCGAGGAGACCGACCTTCGCGCCGAGACGGGCGAGGGCGCACGCGAGATTGACGGAGACGGTCGACTTGCCCACGCCACCTTTGCCGGAAGCGATGGCGACCACCTTCTTGATGCCGACAACCCGATTGGACGCCGGGGTGGGCGCGCCGGGAGTCTGCGGAGCGAGCACTTCGACGGAGATGCCTTCAACGCCGGGCAACGACGCGAGGGCCTTGGTGCATTCGGCCTTCAGCTGCAGAGCGACCGGAGCATTCGCCGTCGTGAGCTGGAGCTGGACCTTGATGTTTCCGCCATCGGCCTCGGCCAGCTTGACGATGCCGAAGGAGACGATGTCGCGGGAGAAGCCGGGATACTTGATCGACTTCAGGGCGTTGAGGATGACGTCTTGGGTGAGCATTGCGGAACGCGGTTCGACTCTGTTGGAAACGAATTGGCCAGCGCAACCCGATCAATGGGCCGCTTTGCCGGAGATGTCGGCGGCGTGCTGGCTAAAGGACTTTCCCCGCCCGGTGGGGTTGATGACCGAGTCGATCACGCCGCGTTCGAACTCGTCCCACATGGGCGACATGCCGCGGAGCTTCACCACGATCTTGCCGAAGGCTTCCACCACGTAGTCCATCTCGTCGGCGGTGTTGTCCTTGCCGAGCGACATGATGATGTTGCCCTGGGCCAGCGCGTGATCGAGGCCGATGGCTCCGAGCACATGCGAGATCTTCAGGCTCTTGCTGACGCAGCTGGAGCCGCTCGCGACGGCGATGCCGTTCATGTCGCAGAGGAGCAGCTGGCCTTCGCCTTCGATGAACTCGGTCGAGAGATTCAGGTTCGTCGAAACGCGCTTCGGGCCGGGCTCGGGGCCATTGAGCTTGATGAACTTGATGTTCGCCTTGAGGCCGTCCCACAGGCGCTTCTGCAACGTCGCCGTGTGCTCAATGCGCGCGGGCATTTCGCGCAGCGCAACTTCGGCCGCGACGCCACCGCCGACGATGGCCGGGACGTTCTCCGTGCCCGCGCGGCGTCCGCCTTCCTGCACGCCTCCGTGCATGATGGAGACGATGCGGGCCTTCTTGTTGCGGTAGAGCACACCCACGCCCTTGGGTCCGTAGAAACGGTGCGGGGAAAAGCTGACGAGCGCGGCGCCGAACTGTTTCACGTCGACGGGCAGCCAACCGGCGCTGGCTTCGCAATCGACGTAGAGCGGAACGTTCTTCTCGGCGCAGATGCGACCGACTTCGACGATCGGCTCGATGGTGCCGATGTCATGGTTCACATGATGGACGGCCACGAGAACGGTCTGCGGGGTGATCGCGGCCTTGAGTTCCTCCAGATTTATCAAACCCTCGGGGTCGACGCTCACGCGGGTGCAGGTCCAGCCCTGTTTCTCGAGGAACTCAACCGACTGCATCACGCTCGGATGTTCGGTGGCGGAGACGACGAGGTGCTTGCCCTTGCGTTCGTTTGCGTAGGCCACGCCCTTGATGGCGAGGTTGGACGACTCGGTGCCGTCGGACGTGAAGAAGATCTCCTCCTCGCTGTCGGCATTGATGAGCGCGGCCATCTGCTGTCGGGCCTTCTTCATCGCGTCGCGCACGCGCAGGCCGTGCTGGTGGAGCGAGGAAGGATTGCCGAAGGCCTCCATGAAGAACGGCTTCATGGCGTCGAAGACTTCGGGCAGCACGGGCGTGCTGGACTGGTGGTCGAGGAAAACGTGGCGCATCGGAGTAGTCAGTGGACTGGGACGAACGAAACGGGTCGAAACAAAAACCCTGCGGCTGTCGGTTGGAACCGGCCCAGCCGCAGGGTTTGAAAGGGGGTCGGGACGAGACCTCAGACCGCGACGGGCTCGGACTTGTTGATTTGCGCCGCCAGTTCCGGGTGCTTCTTCACGTAGTCCTCGAGGGCGGCCTTGAGGGCTTCTTCGGCGAGGACGGAGCAATGGATCTTCACCGGAGGCAGACCGCCTAGGGCGTCGACGACTTCCTGGTTCGAGAAGTTCATGGCCTCGGCGATGGTCCGGCCCTTGATGAGCTCGGTGGCCATGCTGGAGCTGGCGATGGCGGAGCCGCAGCCGAAGGTCTTGAAGCGGGCGTCCTCGATCCTCCCGTCCTTGATCTTGAGGGAGATCTTCATGATGTCGCCGCAGGCCGCCGCGCCGACTTCGCCGATGCCGTCGGCGTCCTTCACGTCGCCCATGTTGCGGGGGTTCATGAAGTGGTCCATGACCGTCTGGTTGTAGAGGGTGTAGGTGTCGCTCATAGTGCTGGATCGATTAAATGGTTTGGGGAGATTGGGAAAGTTTCGGGAGAATCTTGGGCAGCGCCTTGCCGGGCTGGTGCTTCGGACCGGTCAAGCCGTGTTCCGCCTGGTGGTCGGCGAAGGACGTGTGCTTCTTGGAAAGGCTTGCGATGGTCGTCCGGCTGAAGACTTCCTTCACCCGGTCCTGCGCTTCGGAAAAGAGGCCGCACAGGGCGCAGCCGGCCATGTGGGTGCAGTCGGGCTTTTCTTCAAGGCAACGCTGGAAGGCGATCTTGCCTTCGATGGCCTCGATGACCGCTAGGACCGTGATTTCTTCGGCCGTCTTCAGAAGCGCGAACCCTCCGCCGGAACCACGGGCCGACCGGACGAGGCCGGCTTTGGCGAGGTTCTGGAAAATCTTACCCAAGAAACTGGCGGGGATGCTCTCCTCCTGCGCGATGGCGTCCAGCATGACCACGTCGCCAAAAGGACGACGCGCCAAGGCCAGAAGGCCCAGCGTTCCGTATTCGCCTGCTTTGGTGATTTGCATGGTCTGAAGACAAAGCGGATTAACTTTGTCCGATTCGCAATATAGGAGGCGAACCGGTCAAGTCAACGGATCGGCGGAAGAAATCCCAGGGGTTGAATGACGAAACCGGAAGGCAAAAGGCCGAAAGAAACCAGAGGTCCGCAGGTCTCCGCTCAAACTCCCCCCTGCCGTCAGGTCGATGGTCAACGGCCAGCCTGTCGGTCCGGCGCAAGGATTCGCGCTTCTGGTTTAGTTCGGGATTTGGCCCTCGGGTTTCGTCATTAAGCCCGGATCCACGCCGCCGGATCGGCTATCGTCCCCGGGAATATCGGCGTTTCCGCCTCGATGGCGGAGATTGCCGCCGAGTCGAGCGTCTTGGTTGAGAGCATCGTTTCGAGCAACCGGAAGCGCGACAACCGCAGCTCCACCTGCCCGCGGGCAAAGTCGCTGTTGGTGCCTGTCCGCTGCATGAACGGCCAGTCGCTGGCCTGGGCCAGCAGAAGTTCGCGGGTCATCTGGCGGAGCGCGCGTTCGACCAGCACGTCCGCCGCCACACACGTGGCGACGATGCGCGTCATGGCCCGGTCGGCGGAGAGAAGTTCTTCCTGGATCCAGGCGTTCGACGAGTTCAACCAAAGCCGCCAATCACCGCCCTCGCCCCAGCTGGAGGCGGCGGGCTGGACCACCGGCAACTCGGGCGCCGACTGAAGGTGGTCGGTCGGTGTCACCAGCTTCAGCCGGCCTTCCTTCGCCGCCATCCGGGCCACGGCGTCGAGAAACTCGGGCCCCTCAAACCACCAGTGCCCGAACAGTTCGGCGTCATACGGCGCGGTCACCAGCGGAGCGGAGCAACCGGCGTTGCGAGCCGCTTCCAGTTGTCGCAGGCGGGCGGCGATGAAGTGTTCCGCATGGCGTTGGACCGTCGCCATGGCTTCAGCACGACGGTAGGGCTGCTTCTCGTTCGTCCCGCCGGTCACACGATGATACTTGAAGCCGGTGAAACCCCGGACCTTTGGCGCGGGGAGGCAGGGCTCCACGTAGTCGAGGTCGAGATCGAAGCCCACGTCGCGGTAGAATTCGCGGTAGGCCGGATCTCCTGGGTAACCACCCTGGCGACTCCACACCTGCTGGGCCGATTCCGGATCGCGCGCGACGACCCCGATGCCGCCCGGCGTGAGCGCAGGCGTCAGCGGCGAGAAAGGCGGACGCGGTTCCGCCGCGTTCAACCCATGCGTTTCCATGACGAACCAACGGACACCTCCCGCCTTCAAAGCCGTTTCCAACGCCGGGGCAAAGGCGCACTCGGGAACCCAGAACCCTGCGGGCTTGAAGCCGAAGCGGCGCCGGAAGGAGTTCACGCCGGTCACGATCTGGGCCCTGAGCGATCCGGGTTGATCGAGGAGAAACGGCAGCAGCGCATGGGTCGCCGCCGTGGTGATAAGCTCGACGACACCGCTCTTCGCCAACTCGGCGAAGGCGCCCGCGATGTCGCCGCCGATCTCGCGATACAACCGGGCCAGCTGGTCGACGCGGTCGGCGTGGAACTCGGCGGCTTCCTTGAACTCGCCCAGCCAGCCGGTGCGGAAACGTTCCTGTTCGCCGAGCGCCTCCATCTCCTCGAGCCTTTTCACGAACCGTTCGCGCAGCAGCGGATCGTCGAGCATCGCGACCAACGTGGGCGAAAGCGACACGGTGATCCGCGCGGGCACGCGGTCGCGGACCCATCCACGCAGCACGTGAAGGAGCGGCAGATAGCACTCGGCGATGGCCTCGTGCAGCCAGCTTTCCTCGAGATAGCGTTTATGGGCCGACTGCCGGACCCACGGCAGGTGGGCGTGAAGGATGAAAGCTACGTTTCCGATGATGGTTCCTCGTCGTCCAGATCCTCGGTGAGACGTCGTGCCAAGGCCGAGGATCCGACCAGCAATGGCACCCCAATGATCACCAGCACCCATGGCAGTGACCGTGAGACGATTCG
>JAYUUX010000274.1:0-11609 GCA_043754645.1 Verrucomicrobiales bacterium
CTAACCCCCCATACTGTCCAGGCCGCCTTCGAGCGTCCCCGCACCATCAGGCTCCGCAACGACGAGATTACGCCCCCGCCCAAGGCCCAGTTCGTTGCCACACTCGCCGCCAGCGCATCCGGATCCGTCGCCACAAACGGGCTCTTCGTCGTCCAGTTCACCGGGCCGATGCAGCCTTCGTGGCGGCAGTTCCTCGAAGCCCAGCGCATCGAACTCGTCCGCCACATCCCGAACGACGCCTTCATCGTGAAGGTCAACGGTCATTCCATGGCGCAGGTCGCCGGCATGCCGTTCGTCAGTTGGATCGGCCGCTACCGTCCCGAGCACAAGATCCTCAAGACCCTCGACATCTTCGGCCCGTCGGCGACCCGTGAAGTGCGTTTCATCATCTCGGCCAGGGCCACGACCCGGGAAAAACTCCAAGTCTACCGGACGCTCAGATCCGTCCCCAGCCGCTCCACGAACAGTTGGAGCGAGACCCTCCAGGCCACGATCAGCGGCCGCCAGTTGGCGGAGTTGGCGATGTCCGAAGCCGTCCTCTGGATCGAGCCGGCCCCAAAGCCGAAGCTCTTCGACGAGATCGCTTCCAAGATCGTCGGCGGCGACGACTTCACGCCCGGGACGCCGTCCTACGTGAACCAGCTCGGCTTCGACGGAACCGGCGTCGCCGTGGCCGTTGCAGACAGCGGCTTAAATCTCGGAGACGCCGAGACGATGCATCCGGACCTCAAGGGCCGCGTGGATGCCTTCCTCTTCTACGGCAATGTGGAGGACGCTTCTGACGGCCACGGCCACGGCACCCACGTCACGGGAATCATCGCCGGCGACGGCGCGACGGGCGAGAAGGATGACCGGGGATATCTCTACGGAATGGGCGTCGCGCCGCGTTCCCACATCGTCGCCCAGCGCATCTTCGACGACCTCGGCGGATACACCCTTCTCGACAATAACTTCGCCCGCCTCGTCCGCGAGGCCATGGAAAGCGGAGCGATCATCGGCTCGAACAGCTGGGGCGACGAATCCCAGGGCCGATACGACATCAGCGCCGCCGAGTTCGACGGTTTTGTCCGCGATGGAAACAACCTCCTCGCCGGCGACCAGCCCTACATCCTGGAATTCTCCGCCGGCAATTCGGGCCCCGGTTCCCGCACGATCAATTCTCCGGCCGTCGGGAAAAACGTCATCGCCACCGGCGCATCGGAGAACGACCGCACCGAGTTCATCCTCTACGCGTCCGGCTCCGAAGTGATGGCGGACTTCTCCAGCCGCGGGCCCTGCGAAGACGGCCGGATCAAGCCCGACATCTGCGCGCCCGGAACCTGGATCGCCTCCCTGCAATCCTACGGAGCCACCGACGAGAACGCCTGGGGCGGGATCTCCCCCAACTACCAATACCAGGGTGGAACAAGCCAGGCCGGCCCCCACGCGTCGGGCGCGGCCGCAGTCTTCGTCCAATACTACCGCGAGACCCACAACGGCCAGACGCCCTCCCCTGCTCTTGTTAAGGCGGCGCTCATCAATTCCGCATGGGACCTCGGCATCTTCTATGACGCGGAGCTGGACCAGTTCTTCCAGGACACGCCGCCCGTTCCGAACAACGACGAAGGCTGGGGCCGGGTGGATCTGGACAACCTCATCGCCAGCGGACGCCTCCACGAATTCATCGAACAGACCAACCTCCTCTACACCGGCCAGACCCACGAGCGCCGCGTCATCGTGCGTTCCGCCAATGAGCCGTTGAAGATCACCATGGTCTACACCGACGTTCCTGGTCTCCCCGCGGCCTTGCCGGCATTGGTCAACGATCTCGACCTCGAAGTCATCTCGCCCAGCGGCGTGGTCTACCACGGCAACCAGTTCGACAACGGCGAATCCGTGTCCGATGTGGACGCGTTCGACACCATCAACAACGTGGAGGCGGTCCACATCGCGGAACCGGAGGCGGGCGAATACATCGTCCGCATCATCGCGCGCAGCGTGGCCGAGGACGCCCGGCGGGATACGCTGGATTTCGACCAGGACTTCGCCCTCGTCATCTCCGGAGACATGCCCTTGCCCGGCGAAGCCGTGCTGATCCTCGACAAACCGGCCTACCGTGCGGCCGACCTGATCAACATCCGCCTCTTCAAACCGGATCTGGCCGGAACACCCAGCGTGCTCGCCACGCTGACCAGCTCGACCGAGCCCACGGGCGAACCCGTCATCCTGCGTCCCTTCGGCAACTCCGGCGTCTTCACCGGCGGCGTCTTTACGGCCACCGGGACCGCCGGTATTGACGGCAGGCTTCAGGTCGCAAACGGCTCGTCCATCCAGGCCAGTTTCACCTACGGAACACCGGCCGTCACACTCACGGCCAATGCGGTGGCGGATTTCTTCGGGCCTGTCCTGAGCGCACCCATTGTGACCAACCGCTTCGGCCGCACGTTCGTCGAATTCAGCTCGTCCGAGGACGCCCGGCCGACGGTGTTCTTCGGCACGAACAGCCTGGTTCCATTCACGGTTTCGCAACCGCAGTTCCAGACCAACATCTCGCTGGAACTCACCAACCTGCTCGGAGGACGCACCTACTTCTTTGCCTTCGCCGCGAGCGACCGCGCCGGGAACCGGACCACGATCAACAATGGGGGAGCGCTCTTCAGCTTCATCGCCCAGTCGCCGCCGCCCATCCTGCTCGTGGACAGCTACGGGACGGACAACGCCTTCCTGCAAGTGCTAGGCGACGGCTGTCAGCCGCTCTCGCTGGCCGGTTGGACGAACACCCTTAACGAGATCGGAATCGGCTACACGGTCTGGGACGTCGCCCTTCGCGGTTCCCCGGCACTGCGGGATCTCTCCCCCTATCCGATCATCGTGTGGCATCTGCCGGACCTCTTCGGAACCTGGTCGGCCACGGAACTCGTCGCGTTGACCAACTACCTCAACTCGGGCGGGAGCCTTTTCGCGTCGTCCATGCAGGCCGTGAACCGGCTCGATGAAAACAATCTCGGATGGTTCCGCTCGAACTACCTGCATGTCGCGACCTACACGGCGGATGCCGGTGTGCCGGAGATCGAGGGCGTCGAAAGTGATCCCATCACCCGCGGCCTCTCGGTGTTCCTCGACTACTCGGCTTTCGACTGTGCCGGAAAAGAGCTCCTGGACATCCCCATCGACGCGTCGGCCGTGTTCCTGCCCACGGCGGACGCGGCTCCCATCCTCATCGAACCAACAAGCGGGCTGGCAGCGGGAGTGCGCTATCCACGCGTCGGCCAGGACAGCAAATACCGCCTCGCCTTCCTGAGCTTTCCACTCGAAGCGGTGCCGACGAATGAGCCTTCACCGAACAACCGCAGGCAATTGCTCCAGAACATCCTGTCGTTCCTCGCGCCTGGCTTGAATGGAGTCGGTTCTTTGGCGCTGGACCGGTCCGCCTACACCGCGCCCGGCCTTGTCACGGTCGAGATCGCCGACAGCGACCTCAAGGGCGCCGGCGAGGTCTACGCGTCGATCAGCACTACGACCGAACCGGCCGCCCGTTCCATGCGCCTCACCGAGACCGTGCGTCCCGGCGTCTTCCGCGGCACCGCTGAACTGGCGCGGACGAACGCCGTGCCATCCACAAACTACTTCCGGGTCAAACACGGAGACCTCCTCACTGCGGTCTATCAGGAGGCGGGACCGAGCGGCCCAAGATCCTCGGTCGGCACGGCGATCATCGACACACAACCCCCGGCCATCTCCAACATCGTCGCCCAAGCCACCTACACCGACGCGACCATCACCTGGGAAACATCGGAGTTCACCGATGGCCTTGTTCTGTTCGGTGAATCGAAATTCCTCGGACGCTCCGCCTACAACGAGGTGCCCGGCGATCTGCAGGAGCTGAAGCTGACCGGTCTCAAGCCGGACAGGATCTACTACTACAAGGTCGTCAGCCAGGATCTGGCCGGCAACATCGTCGAGGACGACAACAACGGGCTGTTCCACACCTTCCGCACGCAGCAGCCGCTGTCGCCTCCATTCGCGGACAACTTCGAAACCGCATCCACGAACTGGACCGTGTTCAGCGGCGACGGCAACGAGCTCAACTGGACCCGCGGGGTTCCCGCCAACGATCTGGCGACGCAGGCGCACTCGCCGACGAATGCCTGGGGCACGAACCTGCGCCGGCAGGGCGGCGGCTTCTCCCAGACCTTCCTCATCGGCCCGGCGATGTTCCTGTCCGGCGGCAACCGCGCCACGCTGCGCTTCTGGCACAACTACGACTTCAGCCTCCAGGGCGACTTCGACATCTCGCACGGCGGCCAGGTGATGGTCGTGACGGAGGATTCGCCGGAGCCGATTCCCGTCGGGACCTTCGGCGTCGATGAAGTCTCGGCCGGGTGGGAGGAGGCGGAGTTCGATCTCACGCCCTACATCGGGAAACTCGTCTACGTCGTGTTCTACTATCAGCTCATCTCCTTCAACTTCGACGGCCCGCAGCCGTTCGACGGATGGATCATCGACGACGTCAGCGTCACGATGAACACCCAGGTGCTCGGCGGACTGCGCGTCTCGAACAACCTTGCGCAGTCCGTGTTCACCATCGACGGGCCCGTCACTGCGACCCACTCGGGCAAGCTTGTGACGGTGACGAACCTGCCGACCGGCACCTACACGGTGACTTGGAATCCCGTGACCGACTACAGCTCGCCACCGCCCGTCACCAACGTGCTGGGCACGTCGTCCATCATCGATGTCGGCGGCAACTACACGTTCGCCGACACGAACAACAACGGCATCTCCGACGTTTGGGAGCAGCGCATCCTCGGACAAGTTTCTCCATTGCTGACACGATCCAGCGACACGGATGGCGACGGGATGAGCGACTACTTCGAGTTCCTCTCGGGCACGAGCCCGACGAACGCCGCGTCGGTGATGAGCGTTTCAGCACGGCCCCTGTTGAGCGGAACGATCCGCGTCGACTGGCCGCAGGTGAACGGGCGCCGCTATCAACTTCAGTCGAGCACCAACCTCGTCGCATGGCGCGAAGTCGTTCCGTGGTTTACCGCGACATCGCAAAACGGCGGCGTGACGCTTCCGAAATCATCCACAAACGGTCCGACATTTTTCCGGCTCAACACCGAGCCGTGAACAACGTGTCAAAGATTTCTTCTCGTTTCCTGCGAAACAGGTTGAAAACACGCCACATCTTTGTCACCTAGTCGTCGTCAACGCCCACATTTTCAAACAACAAAACCCGGAAGGGGGTGACTCCTCGATGCCAGCAAAGAAGAAAGCAGCGAAGAAGGCCGTTAAGAAGGCCGCTTCCAAGAAGAAGTAGTTCCAGTCCCGCCTACGTAGGATGAACTCCCGCGCCACAAGGTCCGTCGGGAGTTCATCCTTCAGGCCCCTCTAATTTTTCGTTCCCTCCCCATGGCCACTCTCGTGTTCGACATAGAAACGGCCGGCCTTCCCCCAGAAGTTTTCGACGACGTCCAACAGGAATACCTGTTTCGCGAAGCGGGAAAGATTTCAGACGAGGTCGAACGCCAGCAGAAGCGCGAGGAGATCGCACGGCTCTTCAGTCTCTGGCCCCTCACCGCGCAGGTCGTCTGCATCGGGATGCTCAACACCGACTCCGGCAAGGGCCAGGTCCTGTATCTCGCCGAGGACTACGAGGAAGGCGAAGAGGAACCCGGCGCGGTCGAGTTCGTTCCGTGCATGGACGAATCGGAGATGCTCACCGCGTTCTGGGATGTCGCGAAACACTATGACGGGATCGTGACGTTCAACGGTCGCGGCTTCGATGTTCCGTTCCTCTACCTGCGCTCCGCCGTGCTCAACGTCCCCATCAGCCGCAAGGACTGGCTTGGATACCGCTACACGACCGAACCCCACTGCGACCTCGCGGAACAGTTCACGTTCTACAACGTCAGCGGACGCGACGGCGCCGCGCGGAAGTTCAACCTCGATTTCTACTGCAAGGCCTTCGGCATCGATTCGCCCAAGGCGCATGGCGTGAGCGGATACCAGGTGCCCGAGATGCTCGCCCAAGGCCGCCAGCGTGAGATCGCCGAGTATTGCCTCCGCGACGTCCGCGCCACGGTGGAACTCCACCGCGTCTGGCGTGAACGGCTCGCCGGGATCAAATGAAGCGTGTCCTTGTCTGCTTCGCCGTCTCCCGGGAAGCAGCGCCGTTCAACCCGCTCCCTGGCGTGACCGTGCTCGTGACCGGGATGGGCGCGGCCAACGTCCTTCGTTTGCTTCCGCCCATGCTCGACCGCGAGAGGCCCGATGCCGTGTTCACGTGCGGGTTTGGCGGAGCCTTGGATCCCGCGCTCCCAATCGGATCGGTCCTCGGCGAGACGCACGACGCCCAGCTCACCCAACTGCTTGAAGACGCCGATGTGCCGCTACGCCGCTTCCATTGCGCGGACCATGTCGCCGTGACCGCCCACGAAAAGAAGAAGCTCCAGGTGGACACCGGATGCGACGCCGTGGAGATGGAATCAGGAATCATCCACGACCTCTGCCGCCAGCGCGCACTGCCGTGCGCCACGGTCCGCGCCATCTCGGACACGGCCCACGACGATCTGCCCCTCGACTTCAACCAACTGATCGATGATCGGCAGCGCCTGAACGCTCTCCGCCTTGCTGGAGCGATCCTGCGCCGGCCGTGGGCGATTCCAGGGTTGATGCGGCTCGGTCGCCACAGCGGCCTTGCCGCGCGTAATCTCGCCCATTCCCTCGCGCGGATCACCGCCGATGCCCTAGCCCGGCCATGAGCGATACACCCTCCGATCCGAGCCTCACGCTGCGGCCCATCGGTTACGTCCGGTCCGGCAAGCACGTGAAGTTTCAAACCCTTCACCAGCCCGCTGAATCGGCGGAGGAACGCAGCCTCATCGAATTGTTGCCCGACCAGGACTACGAACTCGCCCTGCGCGACCTCGCGGGCTTCTCCCGAATCTGGCTCGTGTGGTGGTTCCACAAGAATCCGAACTGGCGACCGCTCGTCCTCCCGCCTCGCGGACCTGCCCACCGTCGCGGGCTCTTCGCCACGCGCTCGCCGCACCGCCCAAACCCCCTCGGGCTGACACCCGTCAAGCTGTTGGGCGTCGAGAAGCGGATCCTGATCATCGGTCCGTGCGACCTGATGGAAGGCACTCCCATCTTCGACATCAAACCCTACATCCCCGCCTACGATTCGTTTCCCGACTCCGCAGCCGGATGGACGGACGAAGTGGACGCAGGGTTCGACCGACCGCCCCGGTTCGCCGTGAAGCTCCTGCCACTCGCACAAGCCCAGGCCGAATGGCTCCAGACCCACTGGTCGGTGGATTTTACGGCGCGCCTTTTCGAACTGCTTTCGCGGGACCCGTCGGTCCATCGGGGCCGCCGCATCCGCCGGCGGAACGACTCGCAGCTTGTCATCGGTTGCGGCGCGTGGCGCGCGGTCTTCCGTGTCGGCGAAGCCGCCGTGGAGATCGACTCGATGGAAGCCGCGTATCCCCTGCGATTCCTGACGGACCCAAGCCGTGAGGGCATTCCGGATCAACAGGCTCAACTGGCGTTCATCACCCGGTGGAAGCAGGCCAAGGGAGTCACCGACTCACCGACGGTTCGAGGATTGAAAACGGGCCGGACAGGCAAACGAACACTGACGGATTAGAGGCGAAACAAAAACCGCCGCCGGATCAGCGATCCATGGCGGCGGTTGTGAAAAAGACGAACGAATTAACGGGTCGTCGACTACTCAACCACTGTCCGAGCTTCGAGAACCATGCGTTCCAAATCACTGAACTGCAGGTTGAGGAAGTCGGGGAAGACCTGATAGATCGTGGTGTCGTCAAACCAAGCCCAGACGCCAGAATATACGCCTCCAAGAAACCCGCCGCCGCCACCACCGATTGGCGGGGGACCAATCAAACGGGGACCGTCGACATAGTAGGGAAACTGCGTCGTAAAGTCGACCCGCAGCTGGCCAGGAACCGTAAGGACGCCAGGCCCGTTTTGACCTGCAAGCCCATTGATTCCATCGTGGTTGATGTAGTTGCCACTCGTTATGAATTCGAAAATCGGCAAGTTATTTCCCAACCCTAGGTCCCCGGCTGAAATAATGATGTCAGGACGCACGATCGAACGAGCGAGCGTCTGCTGTTGGATCGTGGATGTCTGCGATGATGTCGCGACATATCGGTCGGTCCAAGTATTGGTCACCCCGGCAAACCCAATCCCAAGCAGCGAGTCGAAGTCGACCCGGACGAACGAAACTTTGTCGATCCCGCCCCGGACCGCGGTGTCGACCGCACCAGAACCAACCACGGTGAGGATGTTGGTCACCCCAACAGGCGACCAAGGAGAACCAGTGGCCGCCGAAGCGGCCGTCGATGTCACGGCCACGGTGGGCAGAAGGTTTTCCACATTAAAATTGTTCGTCGCGTAGAGGTAACGCAATCCGCCAACATCGTCGTAGGTCAGTGAGGAGAAAGATCCACCAACATTCAGGGTGTTGTAGTAACTAACTGAGCGGCCTTGAATCAACCCGATGAATCCACCCACTCCGCCACCGGCCGGGTCTATCTCGCGTGCATCCGCAGGAGGTCCATCAAAAATGATGTATCCCAACTTCTGCCCATTCACCGTATCGGTTGGCGTTCGCGTGATCGGGTCATAGTTCCTCTGGATTACCACGTAGTTGGTCGAAGGCACCGCATCGGTCCACCGGTTGCGCAGGCACCAAGTATATCTTTCCGCTTCGCTCAATCCCATATACTCCACGAGGGTAGTTAGCATTAAAGAGCGGAGGTCGACCATGAACAGGTTCGCCGCCGCGGGATTGTTTCCCTGCGAATTCAGCGGAAACGTATTGGTGAGGACCTGATCCGTGATCAGGCTGGCGGCCGGCAAATCGTTCAACTGCCGAAAAGCTCCTTCGATGGCGCGAATGCCGTTGGTCCCGAAGAAATTGATGAAAGCCGAATCAAATCCATAGGTCAGGATCGGAACGTTCCAGCGATATTCTTCCCCGAGAACCTGCGGAGCAAGAAGCCCGTCATAGTTCAGAGCGCCCACCTGATAGGACGCATTCGGCGGTCCGTTGAGGGCAAACCCATGCGCCCTGGGTGAACCCAAGAACAGGGCGAGCGTAAGGAATGCGAGCAGTCTAAAATTCATAAGCCTTTTCAACGGATTACTGGGCGTTCAGGACGACATCAAAGCCATTGTTGCCGGACATCCGCGACCAGATGGCGACGGTGTTGTTTTGCCCGAGTCGCAGCAGCGACGGTCCGGTTTCGCCCACGGTGACCGCGGTCGAAATCCTGACCGGAGCACCGGCCGTCGGATTGGACCGGCCCAGTGAGATCGTGTGGGAAGCCGACCCAAGCGCGTCGACCCGGCGGCTGGACCAGGCACATAGGACGTTCCCTCCGTCGGACACGACGGAAAGCCCGTCTGCGCGGGCGGAGGACGAAAACTGCCGGACGCTCGCCGCCACCGAACCCGAGAGCGAGTAAAGGGACACGGTCGGTCCCGCAGAGTGGCGGACGAGGAGATCGCCACCCGCACCCGAGGACGCCACGGCATACTCGCTGATGTCGCCGGTGACACCGGCCACTTTAGCGGATGCCCCGACGGGAGCACTGTCCGAGGCGAATTGCCGCACTTGCAGTTGGCGCCGGGCCACGCCGGTCAGCGCATCGGAGGTCCAGAGGGCACTGAATCCACCATCGGAATTCGCCACCAACCGGGGCATGCCGGAGTCGGCGGACTTGATGTCATCGACGCGGAACTCGTTCCCGAGGCGGCTGCCGTTCCGCGAGAAACGCTGGGCCATGACGCCGCGACTGGTGGAGCTGAACTGGCCGCGCGAGGTCCACGCGATCAGAAACGTGTTGTCCTTCAGGATGGTGACGGAGGGCTCGACCTGCTCCCCGGCCCGGAAGGTGTTCGCATACGATTCAGACCGGAGCCACGACCCATCCGCCTGGATCTGGCGGAACATGACATCCTGCTGCCCGCGGCGACCCGACTGCCAAACGACGACCGATCCGCCATCCGCAAACGCGGCGATTGCGGGACGCTCCTGGTGCTCGAACGACTGGCTGTTCACTCGCTGGATCGGCCCGACGGACGACAGGTTGGCACTGAAGCGTTGCAGGGCGATTCCCCAACCCTTGCCGTCGATCCGGGAGTCCTGCCACGCAAGGACGAATCCGGAACCGGTTTTCGCGCTGACCGGTGACACTTGGTCGCCGGCCATGCCGCCGCCCACCGGGCTTTCGGCCGACGCGGCACCGGCGAACGCGGCCGACAGGGCAATGGTTGCTGCAAACTTGTTCATCGCTGGGAGAGGTTGCGGAGACGTCTCCGGTTATTTGTTGGACTGCGCTGCTCCGGAAACGTTCTGCTTCGCGAACGGAAGATCTTCGTCCAGGTGCACGCGGTTGCCGGCGGGGTCGATGATCGTCGGGGTGACGAAGATGTAGAGGTTCTTCTTGCTCGTGGTGCTCGACTCGCTGCGGAAGAACCGGCCAAGCAGGGGAACATCGCCCAGAACGGGGACCTTGTCCTTGATCTTTTGGATGCTGTCCGAGATGAGACCGCCAAGAACCACCGTCTGACCGTCCCACACGACGCAGGAGGTCGTGACGTAGCGGACACGGAACCGGGGGAGCGGGGTAGGAGCCACTAGCGCATTACCGATCGTGTTGCCGACGCCCAACTGCAGGATGGCGTTGAAGTTCGACGTGTCGTAGCCAAGGAATTCGTTGACCGTCGGGATGATGGTCATCTGGACGGAAAACCCGTCCGCGGACACATAAGGAACGACGTCGAGCGAGGGCCCGACCGGGAAGGTCGCCGTGGTGGGCGTGATCTGGCCGTTCTGGGCCCCGCCGGTGGCCGCTCCGGCGACCGCCGTGCCGCCGCCGCCGCCGCCCTGGGTCTGGATCCCCGAGACGTAGGTCACGAGGTCGTTGACCGCGATCCGCGCCTGACGCCCGGACAGCGTGGTCACTTTGGGGGCGGTGAGGACGTCAGCCCCTTCGCGCTGTTCGAGCGCCCGGATCACGGTGCGGAACTGCGGATCGGTCAGGATGCCCGACAGGGTGAAGACCGATGGAGCCGAATTGCGCAGTCCGGTTGTCAGAAGACCATCGGTGGCGCCAGCGAGGATCGGTGCCCCAGGTGTCGGGAACGTCCCGAGCGGGTTGGCCGCAGTCGGTGCGCCCGCGTAGCTCGGGGCGGTGCCGCCGCTGAGCCCGACATTTCCGCCGGCGGCCAGCGTGTTGCCGAGATACCAGTCGAAGCCAAGGGCCTTGTTGTCGGTCTGGTTGAACTCGGCGAACTTGGCCTCGATCGTGATCTGCGGAGGAGCCGCATTGAGGACTTCAATCGCGGTCTGGATGGTCTCGAGGTCCTGGGCCGCCGCCTTGATCACGAGGATGCCGGCGCGGTCGTTGAAGAAGATCGATTTCGGGGGCTGGAGATCCACACCGGCCGCCTCGAAATAGAGACGGGCCATGTCGTTCATGTCGCGCGTGCTTCCGCCTCGTCGCCCCGTCCAAGGCGGATATCGGTCAGCGCCAGCAGGCTCGACAACACCGCGAATCGCCCGTCGATCGTGTCGGGCACCGCCGCGCCAA
>JAYUUX010000275.1:0-7435 GCA_043754645.1 Verrucomicrobiales bacterium
CATCGACATGAGGCAGCGCCGCGACCAGCAAACTGTCTACCAGCGAGTGAAGGATGGGATGAAGCGCGACAAGGCCAAGACCCACATCCTGCCGATCTCGACGCTTGGCCTGATGGAGATGACACGCCAACGGCACTCGGAAAGCGTCCGGTCGTCCGTCTACGACGACTGCCCGTATTGCAAGGGTAAGGGCAAGGTGAAGAGCTCGATCACCATGAGCGTCGAGATCCAGCGCAAGCTGTCGGAGATCCTGAAGAAGCGCACCCGTGACGAATCGGACTTCCAGCTCCGCATCGTCGTGCATCCGACCGTGCTTGATCGCCTCCGCAAGGAGGACGAGAAGCTGCTCATCGCGATGGAGAAAAAATACTTCGGCAAGCTCTCCTTCCGCGCAGATCCGGCGTTCCACGCCGAGCAGTTCAAGATCGTCAACGTCTCCACCAACGAAGACCTCGTAAGCGTGGGCTCCTGATCAAATCAACGGCTTCCGGCGCCGGGTCGATCCCGCGCCGAAAGCCCGTGTTCATCCGAAAAGGAAACGGGCCGGGAGAAATCCCGGCCCGTTCGCGTTTGAAATGGCAGGGACTAGGTCAGCGATTCTTGAGGATGATGAACCACGCGCAGTCGTTCTTGTCCTCGCCGGCGATCACAACGGTTCCGTCCTTAGACAGCGGTTCCTTGATCTTCCGGACGAGCTTCCCCTTCCCGTAGACGTGGATTTCGACGTTGTCACCCTCCAGTTCGCGGATCTCGACTTCGGAGTGCTCCGACAACTTGACCTTCTTGGTTCCCCGGCTCGAGACATCCACCTTCTCCGAGTTGACCAGGAAATATTTCTTCCACTTGAAGGCCTTCGACAACATTCCGGTGGTCTTGCCATCGACCGGTCTGTGGTCCGGGTTGGGCGACTTTTCGTCGTTTGTGCCCCAGACCAACCGAACCTCGAGTTTCAGATCGGACGCCCGCGCGGTTCCCGCTGAAAACGCCATGATGAATCCAGTCAGCGCCAATGCGGCCAACCGTCGGTAAATCGCGGAGGTCATTTGTCGAGGGGTTCGGACATTGGCTCTTCGTCGGCCACAGGCGAACTGTCAAACAGGTATACGATCGTGAGGCTGTCTTTCTCGGACCGGTAGGTCATGGCGCTCATCTCGCCTTCCGAGTCGGTCAACTCACCGGGGACATAGGGCCGCAAGTAGGCCGGAGCAAACAAGCCGATCGCCGCAACCACCGCTGCGGTGCCGGCAACTGTGCCCAGGTGGCCGCGAAGCCAAGCCCATAAGGTCCGATTGCCCGAAGCTTGGGTGGCAGACAGCGGCCGTTGTTCCGCCTCAATACGGCGGCGGATCTGGCTGAAATAGAAGTCCGGCGGCTCCGGCATCGCCAAAGCGGGTTCGGAACCGATTAGAGCGCCTTTGACGAGGGTGAGTTCCTCGAACAGGTCGCGGGAGTCCCTGTCTTGATTGACCAAAGTCCGCACCCGGGCGATGTCCGCGCCGGCGAGTTCGCCGTCGACGAGGGCTTGGATCTCCAATTGTTGCTTCAGGTTCATTTAAGAGTTCTCCCGCTTCCAACCGGCCATCAGGACCGCCATGCGGCGGCGGGCGTAGAAAAGTCGCGACATGATCGTGCCGATCGAGCAGCCCATGCGTTTGGCGATCTCCTTGTATTCGAGCTCTTCAAATTCGTGCATCACCAGAACTGTCCTGTGTTCGACCGAAAGCTTTTCCATCGCTTCATCGATGCGTTTGCGCAGTTCGGTCTTTTCCATGCCGGCGGTTGGATTGATCGTCACAACCGGCATCTGCCGCTCTACGCCGCCGGATTCCTCCTCGAGATTCTCGATGGACTCCGCACGCATCCGTTTCTGCTTCCGCAGGTGGTCCAGGCAAAGGTTGATGACGATTCGCGTCATCCATGTGGCGAAGCTGGAATCACCTTGGAATTGGATGATCCGCTGCCACGCCTTGACCCAGGCGTCCTGCGAAAGATCGAGGGCCTCTTCCTCGTTCCGCACCATGCTGAACGCCCGGGCATATATCTTGTCCCGGTGCCGTGAGACCAGCTCTTCAAACGGGGGCATTTCCCCCCTCTGAGCTGCTTTCACCAGCGGCGTATCATCGAGGACCGGCTTATCACTTTCTTTCGACACAAGATGGACGGGTCGGTCCAGAGGCCTATTCAGCTTTGTTACAGCTTTCCCTTGGTGCTTGGGATCTGCCCGGCAATCCGCGGATCCCGTTGGCATGCAGCGTCCACCGCCCTTGCGAAGGCCTTGAACAAGGCTTCGACGATATGGTGCGGTTCATCGCCGTAGATCAGCTCCAAATGAAGGTTGCACCGGGCTTCATTGGTGAAGCCTTGGAAAAACTCGCGGGCGAGCCCGAATCGGAATGCGGAAGACATGTCTTGAGCGCGGTCGGCATCACTGACTCGAAGCTGCCCGAACTTGTTCAAACCCCTCCACACCAGATACGGCCGGCCGCTGAAGTCGATCACGCAGCGCGCCAGACATTCGTCCATGGGGACGTAGGCCTCTCCGGTAAAAGGATTCCGCGGATCGAACCCCGCACCGTAGCGCCGGATGCCCTTCTTTTCCCCCAACGCCGCCACGAACGCCTGGCCCAGCGCGATTCCGCAGTCTTCAACCGTGTGATGGGCGTCCACTTCGAGATCGCCCTTGCACTTCACGGTCAGGTCGACGGTCGCATGCTTGGCGAACAGGGTCAGCATGTGGTCGAAGAACGGCACACCTGTCCGGATCGACGATTTGCCGGTTCCATCGATGTCCAACCGGATTTCAATCCGGGTTTCCTTCGTCTCACGCTTCAAGTGCGCGCGGCGTTTGCTCATGGACGGCGATTAAAGGGCCACCGCCCAACCCACAGCCATGGAAAACTTTCGCCTTTGTGGCCGTTGCCACCGGAAGAGGCGTCCCGTATTGGTCTTCCGGAATGTCGCAGGAGCCAATCGTTGAAATCCGGGAACTGTCCAAGATTTACCGCCAGGGGGACATCAATGTCACCGCACTCAACAGCGTCTCGCTGGATATCGTCCGGGGTGAATTCGTCGTCCTGATGGGCCCGTCCGGTTCTGGAAAGTCCACGCTTCTCCACATCATCGCCGGCATCGACCGTGCGACCTGCGGCAAGGTCCTCGTTCAGGGCATCAACGTCGCCAACCTGAACGAATCCGAACTGGCCGATTGGCGGAACCAGAACGTCGGCTTCGTCTTCCAGAGCTTCAATCTCATTCCCGTCCTGACGGCCTTCGAGAACGTCGAACTTCCGTTGCTCCTTACGGCGCTCAACCGCAAGCAACGACGCGAGCAGGTCCAGACGGCCATGAACCTCGTGGGACTGGGCGACCGCGGCCATCACCGCCCCGACCAGATGTCCGGCGGCCAACAGCAGCGCGTCGCCATCGCCCGCGCCCTGGTGACCGATCCCGCCTTGATCGTGGCGGACGAACCCACCGGCAACCTCGATTCCAAGTCCGCCGCCGACGCTCTTGGCATCCTCCAGGCCCTGAGCCGAGATGCCGGCAAGACGGTGATCATGGTCACGCACGATCCCAAGGCCGCCTCGTTCGGCACACGGAGCCTCCATCTGGAGAAAGGCGAGATCGTGGCGTGATCTACGATTTTGGATCGCCGATTTGCGATTGAAGAAAGCAATGAACGAAACCGACCTCAAACAACGGACCAAGGAATTCGCCCTGCGAATCTTGAAGCTGGTCGATACCTTGCCGAACAGGATTTCAGCACGGGTTCTTGCCAATCAGATCGCCAGGTCCGGGACTTCCGTAGCGGCAAACTACCGGTCCGCGTGCCGCGGTCGATCCAAGGCCGAGTTCATTTCAAAGCTGGGCATCGCCGAGGAGGAATCAGACGAAACCGAGCTTTGGTTGGAATTGATCGAAGAACACGGTTTGGTTTCCGCAGGAAAACTGGCCGCCCTCCGGCAGGAAGCCGGCGAGTTGACCGCCATCATCGCCTCGTCCCGGATCACAGCCGCCCGCAACGTGTCCGGCGGCATCCGCCAATCGAAGATCGGCAATCCCAAATCGCAAATCCCGTGAACGTCGCCACCTTCGTCGCCAAGAACGCCCTCAGGAACGGCCGCCGGGCGCTCCTGACCATCATCTCGGTCGCGGTGAGCTGCGCGCTTCTCATCAGTTTGCTGACCCTTCAGCGCGAACTGACGACCCCGCCCGAGTCCGAAGCCGCGTCGTTGCGCATCATCGCGCGGAACAAAGTCTCCTTGGCGCAACCGCTGCCGGCGCGTCAACTCGCCACGCTCGACAAGATTCCGGGTATCGTTTCGGTCAGTCCTTTTTCGTTCTTCGGCGGCAACTTCCGGGAAGAAACCGTCACGAGCTTCGCCCAGTTTGCGGTCGACCCGGCCCGATTTGCTCCGCTGATGGTTGAGGGCCGCATTCTGGACGGCACCTACGAGGATTTCACCAAGGACCGCAATTCCTGCATGCTCGGTGCCGACACGATGAAACGCTACGGCCTGAAGGTCGGCGACAGGATGAAGTTCACCGGCACATTCTATCCCGTGGATCTCGACCTCCGCATTGCCTGCATCTACGAAGGCACCGTCGATGACCGAAACGTCTTCTTCCATCACAAGCTCCTCGATGAACTTACCGGCGACTCCGGAACCGTGGGCACCTGGTATCTCATGGTGGAAAGCGCGGAGGTTTCCAACGACGTCATCACCCGGATCAACAAGGCGTTTGAGAACACTTCCGCCGAAGTCCGGGCCGAGACCGAACGAGCCTTCCAGATGGGATTCATCAGCATGCTGGGCAACGTGAAGCTGCTCATCGGATCCATCAGCACGGTCGTGGTGTTCACGCTCGTGCTCGTGTCGATCAGCACCATGAGCATGGCCATCCGCGAGCGCTTCCGCGAACTCGCCGTCCTCAAGGCGCTTGGTTTCAAACGCCGGGAACTCTTCAGCTTCATCCTCGCCGAGAGTTTCGGCCTGGCAGGTCTAGGCGCGCTCCTGGGAATCGGCGGCTCGTGGCTCCTGTGGAGTCACATCGATCTCCAGAAGCTGACCAACGGCTTCCTCATCTACTTCGAAGTGACCCCGCGCATCATGGCCACGGCGGGCATCGTGGCGGCGCTCCTCGGAATCATCGCGGCCATCGGACCATCGATCGCGGTGGCGCGGACGAGCGTCGTGGACGGCTTGAAGACATTGGACTGAACCCATGCCGGTAAATATTTTCGCACCACTTATCTGGTTGGCCGTAATCCTTGTGGCAGGAGCGACGGTTTGGTTTTTGCAATCAACCCTGCGCCAGGGTGGTCTCCCGTTGCGCTACAACTTCCGCAACGTCGTCGTCCGATGGCGTTCGACCATATCCACCGTGCTAGGCATCGCGCTTGTGGTCTCAGTCTTCGTGCTGTTGAGGGCGCTTGCCCGCGGCATCGAAGCTTCAAGCGCCAATACCGGCGACCCGCGCAACATTCTCGTCGTCCGCAAAGGTTCCCAGGCCGAATCCGGCAGCCTTCTCGGCCGCGAAAACTTCCGGACCCTCCAATATTTCGACGAGATCGCCCGCAACGAGAAGGACGAGTCGCTCATCTCCGTCGAGATCATCGCCATCGTCAGCATGCCCCGGATCCAGGGCTCCGGTGAGGCCAACACCCTGGTCCGCGGCATCACCGCCCGGGGCATGGAGCTTCGTCCCCAGGTCACACTCGTCGATGGGCGCTGGTTCCAGCCGGGCAAGCGGGAGATCACTGTCGCACGCCGCTTGGCAGGACGATTCGCCGGTCTTCAGATCGGCGGCACGGTGAAAGCGGGCCCGGACAAGCTCACCGTCGTCGGGCACTACGATGCCAAGGGAAGCGCGTTCGATTCGGAGGCCTGGATGGACGCCGATGAAGCCCGGTCCATCTTCGATCGCGACCAATATTCCAGCATTCTCCTTCGACCCAAGGACGACGCGGCGGCCACCAATATCATCGCCAAGATCGAGAAGGACAAACGCCTCGCCCTGCGCGCAGAGCGCGAAGTCGCCTACTACTCAAAGCAGACCATGACCGCGATCCCGATCAAAATCCTCGCCGGCCTGCTCGGCACCGCCATGTCGATCGGCGCGATCTTCGCCGCGATGAACACCATGTATGCTAGCGTCGCGGGTCGGACCCGTGAGATCGGAACCCTGCGCGTGCTGGGCTACTCTCGCCGCTCCGTCGTCCTCTGCTTCTTGGTCGAAGGCGCCTTCCTCGCAGCCATGGGTGGCGTGGTGGGCTGCCTGCTCGCGCTGCCGATGAACGGCGTCGCCACCGGCACGATGGATTTCCAGTCCTTCGCCGAAACCGTCTTCGAGTTCCGCATCACGCCGGCGCTCATGCTCCAGGGCGTCGCCTTCTCCATCGTCATCGGACTGCTTGGCAGTCTCCTTCCCGCCATCCGCGCCTCGCGGTTGCCGGTCATCTCGGCCCTCAAATCTCTATGAACGAAGACCAGCTCCAGAAGCTGCGGATCTCCTCCGAACAGAAACGCCGCTCCAGCACGCCAGTCTGGCTCATCATCCTGATCGTCCTCGGGATCACGGGCGTCGTGGCCTTCTTCGCGTTTCCGCGCGCATCGGACTCGATCCGCGCCGGCCTGAAATCCGGCAGCGATTCGTCGAAAGCCAAACCCACGGGTTTCACGACGAATGCGTCGGGCGCATCCGGCGCTTCGTCCGCCGTGACCAAGCCAGGTTCTTCGGCGAGTGGCTTTACGGCCTCTACCCCCGCTGCCGGTTCCAGCGGCGATTCCCTGCTGACAGTCAGCGGCTACATCATCGCCCGCGAACGCATCGAGATCAGCCCACGTTTCATGGGCGTCGTCACATGGATCGGCGTGAAGAAGGGCGACGTCGTCACCAACGGTCAAACCGTCGTGCTCCTCGATGATTCCGAACACCGCGCGCGCCTGGCCGAAAACGACGGACAGCTTGCGGTAGCCAAAGTCGCATTGGCCAAAGCCACCACCGATCTCCGGCGCGCCACCGAACTCGTGGCCCAACGCGTCGAGATGAACAAGACGCTCGATGACGCCAAGCTCGCCGTCTCGTCAGCGGAGGCCCAACTCACGCAAATCATCGGAGCCCGCAAGCTGATCGAAACCTGGATGGACTGGTGCGTCATCCGGTCTCCGGTCAACGGCGTCGTCCTCGAGAAGCTGGTCGACGCGAACGAACTCGTCTCACCACAGACCTTCGGAGGCACCCGGGGGCCAAGCGCCTCGCTCGTCGCCCTCGCCGACCTCAGCGATCTCCAGGTCGAGATCGACGTCAACGAATCGGACCTCGCGAAGATCTCACTCGGCCAGCCATGCCGCGTCAGTCCCGAAGCCTACCCGGCGAAGGTCTATGACGGAGTCGTCGCAGAGATCGCCCCCGAGGCCAATCGCGCCAAGGG
>JAYUUX010000276.1:0-6643 GCA_043754645.1 Verrucomicrobiales bacterium
CTCAAACCGTCCGGCCCCGAGGTGTCGCTGGAACTGCGCTATCGCAGCGCCGACGGCGAGGAGGGGTTCCCCGGCAACCTCGACGTCACCGTCGTCTACACCCTGAACGACGCGAACGAACTGCGCGTCGACTACCACGCGAAGACGGACAAGGCCACGCCCGTCAACCTGACCAACCACGCCTACTTCAACCTCGCGGGCTCCGGCGACATCCTCGACCACGTGGTCATGATCAACGCCGACCAGTTCACCAAGGTGGACGGCGACCTCATCCCCACCGGCGAGATCGCAAGCCTGACCGATACGGAACTCGATTTCCGCAAGCCGACCCCCATCGGCGCGCGCTATCTGAAGGTTGGCCTCAAGACCAGCGGCTACGACCACAACTACGTGCTCCGTCCCAAGGCCGCCGGCGAACTCGGGCTCGCTTCCCGGGTGACCGATCCGAAGTCCGGCCGCACCATGGAAGTCCGCACCACCGAACCCGGCGTCCAGCTCTACACCGCCAACCACTTCAGCTCCGACCGTCCCGTAATCAGCCTCGGCGGAGTCGCCTATGGCCGCCACGGCGCGCTGTGTTTCGAGACGCAGAAGTTCCCCGATTCCGTCAACCACCCGAACTTCCCCAGCTGCATCCTTCGTCCCGGCGAGGAGCTCAAATCGACGACCGTCTTCGCCTTCAGCGCGAAGTAGGCGCTCTCTCAGGCTCGGGTCGATCGATGAGATCGCTGACTGGCCGTGAGCTTTGGGGCGGGGACGGCTGCATGCGCCCCGCCTAGATACATGCGCGAGTTCCGTCAGGCGTAGGGGTTGGGCTCTGTGGTGACCCGGGCCGCCCGCTCGACGAGCAACTTGAGTTCATCCACGAGAAGTTGGGAGAATCCCTTGTTGATAGCTATAGGTTGGTCGTAGTCATGCCCCCAATGGACTATCTGTCCGCTCCGTGTGAAGCAGTAGACTTGCATGGCCATCGGATAGTCCATGAACGGGACCAAAACCTCGCTCGTCGGTTGAGGAAATCGGTTGAAACGCTGGACGAGGTGCATTGCGGCGGGCGGCTCCTTGGAAAAGCCGAAGACCTTGAGGCCATATTTGCAATGCCACCCGGGCACGATCGCCTCCGGTTTCGGTCTGGGCCATACCGACTCTTCGGCTTGGACGAAAAGGCAGCCCATGGCTCGCATGGTGAATTCGCGATAGTCCTCTGGAAGCCGGAAGCCGATCGTTTTCTCGAAATCCGCAACGGCTTGGTCCGTTGGGAGGTCGCTTCTGGACATGAAGAGCGTGAACTTGCTCTGGTCCATGGAGTTCAGCTGTTCGAAGATCGAAATCATCTCCGCGTGCGGCGTTGGCCTAGGCGAAGGGAGCGGCGGCGGACCGGAAGGAATCGGCGGCAGTGGAGGCGGTGTGGATGAGCTCATACAGATTGAAATGAAGCTGAGATTTGAGAGCCAGATTTCCTAGGGGCATAGGCCCAAGTTTGATGGCGGCTATTTATCCGTGAGCCAGGACACAATTCAGCAGAAATCTGGCACCCATAACCGATTCAAAGAACCCTTTTGAATTCGGCGGCCGGCTTTCCCACACTGCGGCCGATGCCGACACCCAAACCGCGCACCTTGAACATGCCCTGCTCCACGATGCCGATCGTGATCGCCATCGATGGCCCGAGCAAAAGCGGGAAGGGAACCTGCGCGCTCGAACTGGCCCGGCACTACCAGTTCCTCCACGTCGACACCGGCGCGATGTATCGCCTGCTCACGTGGCATTGCCTGGAAACCGGTGTCGACATTGCGAAACCGGAGAAGGTCCTGGAGGCGTGCCTCACTTGGAAGACCGACCTCAAGGCGCTCGACAGCGAGATCCGGCTCACGCTCAACGGCGCCTTTCCCGAGAAGGAGATCCGCGGCCCGGCCGTCTCCGAGAACGTCGCCAAGGTTTCGCCCATGCCCGCCGTCCGCATCTGGATGATCCGCACCCAGCGCGAGTGCATCCACTTCGGCAGCCTCGTCGTCGACGGACGCGACATCGGCACGGTCGTGTTCCCCGAGACGCCGTTCAAATTTTTCCTCACCGCCGACGAGTCGCTCCGCGAGAAGCGCAGCCTCCGCAAGGGCGAGGTCGCCAACATGAAGGACCGCGACGCCCGCGACGCCCAGCGTAAGTCCTCGCCCATGTTGCCCGCCGCCGGCGCCATCATGGTCGACAACACGCACGATCATCCCGAGGTGACCATCGCCTTCATGAAGGCGCACATCGACTATAAGCGCGCCCAGCTGGGCCTTTGATCCGTTCCATGTCCGCCTCCGAGCCCATCGTCATCGCCATCGACGGCCCGAGCGCCAGCGGCAAGAGCACCAACGCGCGCGCGGTCGCCCTGGAGCTTGGGTTCATCTTCGTCAGCACCGGCGCGATGTATCGCGGGTTCGCGTGGTTTTGCCTGAAGCAGGGCGTCGATCTCGCCAGCACCCGCGCGATCGGCGCCGCCTTGAAGCGTTGGAAGGCTGCGCTGGTCCTCG
This sequence comes from Verrucomicrobiales bacterium, assembly GCA_043754645.1. GTDB lineage: Bacteria > Verrucomicrobiota > Verrucomicrobiia > Limisphaerales > CANJSG01 > CANJSG01. The sequence continues at coordinate 2,520 of JAYUUX010000276.1, forward strand.
ATGACGGCGAGATCCACCTCGAACCCTTGGGCCAGCGCCGCACGAAGGCCGAACTCGAAGCTCCGACCACCGCATCCGCCGCCTCAAAGGTTTCCGCCGTGCCCGTGGTGCGGAAATACATGAAGGAGATCCAACGCGAGTGCATCCGCTTCGGCAGCCTCGTCATGGAAGGGCGCGACATCGGGACGAATGTCTTCCCGGCCACCGACTTCAAATTCTACCTCGACGCATCGGATGAAGAACGCGACCGCCGCCGCAACGAGGCCGGTGGCTCGACCCCAAACAAGGAATCCGTCACTGCCGCGCCCGGCAACGACGACCTGAAGGTCCGCGACAAACGCGACAGCCAACGCGCCGCCGCGCCGCTGATGATGGGCTTGGGCGCCCTTCGCATCGACACCACGCACCAGACGCCCGACGAGACCAAGGGTGTGATCCTGGCCGAAGTCGCCAGACGAAAAGCCGCCTTGGCGCAGTCCCGGAGGAAGGCGGCTTGAAATCCGAAGTCCGAATCACCGAAGGCCGAAAGAAGGCGGAAGCACCAAAGACGAATTGCCTTTGTTGTTCGTGTTTCGCCCTTCCTTCGGCCTTTGGCCTTCGTCCTTCGTCATTCCATTTCCGGCATCCGGCATCCGGAATCCGGCATCGCGTCCCATGACCTTCAGCTACCGCGTGGGCTGGCTGTTCTTCCGGTTCGCCTACAGCACCTATTTCCGCTGGAAGATCGTGGGGCGTGAGCACGTGCCCCTGACCGGTTCGGTGATTCTGGCCGGCAACCACGCGAGCTTCATCGATCCGCCGTTGATCGGCTGCGCGCTTTCCCGCGACATCAACTACCTCGGCCGCGAATCGCTCTTCCGCTATCCGATCGTTGGCTGGGTCCTGCGTTCGTGGAACTCGGTTCCCGTCGATCGTGACGGCGGCGGCGCGCGCGGGCTCAAGGCCATCCTCGACCGGTTGCTGAAGGGCGGCGCCATCATCCTCTTTCCCGAAGGCACGCGGACGAAGGACGGCCGGCTCCAGCCCGCCCGCAGCGGCGTGGGCCTCACCGTCATCAAGTCCGAAGCCGTGGTCATCCCGGTCCGCGTGTTCGGAACGTTCGAGGCGTGGGGCCGCCACATGTCCTTGCCGCGGCCCAAACGGATCGGCGTCGTCTACGGTGCGCCGATGGATTTCTCTGCCCTCCGGTTGGAGGCGAAGACCTGCGGCAAAGACCGGCTCAAGGCGATCTACCAGGAAGTCGCCGACCGCATCATGGCCGAGATCGCGAAGCTGGAGATGAAGTGGTGAGACGTGCTTGGTAAGGACGGCTCTCTGAGCTGTCCCTGTTTGCAGGCCATGCCTGCGCGGGCCCTGCGAGCATCTTCGGCTCATGGGGAAATGCTCTCTTCGTTCGCCTCGCTCCGCTCGTTCGAGGGACGGCTGAGCCAGCCGTCCCTACCACTTTGCGGCTTTTGCGCCTCCTTGCGGCCATCCACACTTCCCGCGCATGAGCGACTACGACTTTCGCTTCGGTGGCATCGCCCGGCTTTACGGTCGGGATGGGCTCGCGCGTCTCCGGTCGGCTCACGTCATGGTCGTGGGCATCGGCGGTGTCGGCTCGTGGATCGTGGAAGCGCTGGCCCGCTCCGGCATCGGCGCTCTGACGCTCGTCGATCTCGACGAAGCCTGCGTCAGCAATATCAACCGCCAACTCCACGCGCTCGACGGGGCCATCGGCCGCGCCAAGGCCGAGCTCATGGCCGACCGCGCCCGGGCCATCCAGCCCGAGTGCCGAGTGACGGCGTTGCTTGAGTTCTTCACCGCCGACAACGCCCAACGCCTTCTCGGCCTCGATGGCTCTTCGCCCAAGTCCACGTTCGTCGTCGATGCGATCGACAACGTGGCCAACAAGGTTCTCCTGCTGACGCTCTGTCACGCGAACGGCATTCCCGTCGTGACCTGCGGCGGTGCCGGTGGCCGCCGCGACGCCACCCAGGTCCGCGTCGCCGACCTCACCCGCGTGACCCATGACGGACTGCTGGGCGATGTCCGCAAGCGCCTCCGCCAGAAACACGGGTTCCCGCGCGAAGGCAAGCCGTTCGGAATCGACGCCGTCTTCTCGGCTGAACCGCAGGTCTTCCCGCAGGAGGACGGCTCCGTCTGCGCGAATCGTCTGGAAGCGAAGGAAGGCGAAAGCCTCCGGCTCAATTGCGACCGGGGTTTCGGCTCCGCAACGTTCGTGACAGGCACGTTCGGTTTCGCGGCCGCCGGCGTGGTGGTCCGGAAAATCGCGGACACGCCGGCGAGTTGATCCGAAGGTTTGCCAGACGGCGGCGTCCCGTGTCTGCTCGCCGCATGCCCAGCTCGATCATCGGAACCAGTTTGGCTCTTCTGTTGGGTGTCGTGGGTCCAGTGGCACATGCGGTCGAAGGACTCGCCGCCAAGTTCCCCGGCGATGTAGGCATGGCGGCGCATCCGTCGGTTCTCTTCGCCGAAGATTTCGAATCCGGCTCCATGAAGAAGTGGGACCAGGTGCGTGGCCCCGTCTCCATCACGAACGCCGCGCCGCACGGCGGCAACCTCTGCGTCGAAATGCCGATGGAGCGCGGCAAGAACACCGGAGCGGATGCCATCAAGTGGTTCATGCCCGGGGCGGACCGCGTGCATGTCCGCTTCTACGTGAAGTTCTCCGAGGACTACTCCTACAACCACCACTTCGTCTGGCTCGGCGCGAACCAGCGGACGAACAAGTGGTCCGCCTTCGGCAAGGCCGGGCGCAAGCCGGACGGCACCTACTATTCGACCGGGATGGAACCGTGGTTTGCCTGGGGCAAAAACCCGCCGCCGGGCGAGGTGAATCTATACACCTACTACCTCGACATGGAGCGCGACCCGAAGATGGACAAGTATTGGGGCAACGGCTTCTTCCCGCCCGGACCGGGCAAAGGCCAGGCTGCCGGCAAGGACCGCGTCATCCCGCCGCTCGGCCAATGGCAGTGCTGGGAATTCATGATCCAGGCGAACACCGCGCCGGACAAAGCCGACGGCAAACAGGCCATGTGGGTTGATGGCAAGCTGGCCGGGGAATTCACCGGCATCCGCTGGCGCAGCGACATGGACCTGAAGGTGAACTGTCTCTGGCTGGAGCACTACGGCTTCGATCCCGGCGACCCGACGAAGCAGTATTGGAAGGAGCGCCAGACCGTCTGGTTCGACGACATCGTCGTGGCCAAGGAATACATCGGGCCCAAGACGGGGAAGTAGGCGGGCTCCGAAGAGTCACACGCGGATTGAACGATCCGGGCGGACGCCGTATTGGTTTCTCCAGTGAAGAGGTTCCTCGCCATCGTTGGACTCATTTTGGGCAGCCTTCTGATAGTGGGGCTGGCCACTTACCGGCACTTCGTGGAACCGAGGCATGACGGGAAATCCCTCAGCGAGTGGTGCATGAAAGGGGATGCCAATGCCAAGGCCGCTATCGCCGCCATGGGAAGCCGGGCAACCTATTGGATGCTCGCATGGGCGGAACCCGGCGGAGATCCCTTTCGCGAGTTCCGATATTACTGGAACAAATTCGCGCCGGACAAAGCAAAGTGGGATCCGCCCAAAGACCCCAGAAGCATGGCCGCCATGCTGGCCAGATTGGCTCCGAAAGAAATGCGGTCTGCGATGCCCGAGCTGGTTCGCCGGGCGAAAAATGCGGATTGGAACGCGGTTGATCTGATCAAGATGCTCGCTCCTGGGGACGAGACTGTTTGGATCGAGATCTTGAAGTCGCCGGATGACCAGGCTTCCGGCTGGGCTGTGGAGCATTTCAGGCGATCGCCCTCCAACTCCGAAGCCTTTCGCAGAGGATTGGCGGAAGCGTATCGGACAAATCGTGAGCCCGGCCTCGGGAGCGAACTGCTGCTGCTCCGAGTTCGGCACGGCGTCGCGGGCGATGACTCGATCGGCGAAATCCGCCGCTACCTCGCGGGGGATCCTTTTCTGGAACCCGCCTACAACGCCGCCACAACCACCGTTCTTCTTGGTGCCAAGGGGCGGCCTGCCCTGATCGAGGGGATGCTCTCGGACGCGCGCATGACCCGCGACGCCTGCACGGCTGCATTCCGGATTGCTGAATTCGAAAAGGGCGAGGCGCC
>JAYUUX010000277.1:0-11572 GCA_043754645.1 Verrucomicrobiales bacterium
TTCCGGCGGGTCATGCAGGGTCTGGCCCAGCCCAGCGTCGGCGGCGCCTTCCATTTCTCGGCGGCGTCACCGGGGACCCTCCTGCTGCCCTTCCACGATTCCGACACGCTGTTCACCCTCAACGGCGGCGCCAACTGGCTGCCGCTGGGGCCGGGCGGACGGACCGGCCCGAAACGCGTTCTCGGCGCGTATTCGCCCGATGGCCGCCGGCTCCTTGCGGGCGTCCATGGCGCGAACAACGAACGGCTGGGCCACATTTCCAACGATGGAGGAAACACCTGGACCCAGGCGCTGACCGGCTCGCGCCGGGCGGTCCGCTGGACCTCGTCCGATTCGATCATCGGCCATGCGACGAATTCCAACGCGCTCTTCTTCCCCGGCTGGCGTTCGCGCGACGGCGGCCTCACCTGGGAAGTGACCACCTCCTGCAACGTGGTCATCTCCGCCAACCCTGATCCGCCCCACGAACTCCTCGGCCGACTCAGCACCCATCTCACGCGCTCGCTCGACGAAGGCCAGACGTGGCAATCCATTTCACCCGTGCCCGGAGGGCTCACCGACGCGGCGACGGATTCACGGAGCGGCCGCTACTTCATCGCGTCGGGCCATCGGCTGAAGCAGCTCTCCCGCGGCATCTGGACGGAGATGAACACGCCGCTCGACCAGTTCGGCGGACGCTGGATCCAGACCGTGGCCATCGATCCGGTGAACCCGAACATCCTCTACGCCGGCGGCATGTCCTCCGGCTACGTGACAGAAGTGCCCGTGGTGTTTTCGACCGACGCCGGGCGCACTTGGAACAGGCTCATGGCGTCCGGCCCAACCCGCCCCGGCGCCTCCAGCGGCCCGCGGCAGGTCAGCTGGATGCGGGTGAACCCGGCCACCCGCGAACTCTGGGTTGGCACGCAGGGCTACGGCGTCTGGGTCGCGAACCTCGGGCTGTGATCCGGCGACACGAAGCCATGGCAGGGCGGAGGGTCCCGCCGAGCCGCCTTGGGATTCACGGACGCCAACCAGGTTTCTCACGGGAAGACGGCGATGCTCCAAGTTGGCGCTGTTGCCTGCTTCAGAGAAGCAGACTGATGAGGCGGCTCGGCGGGAGCCGTCGCCCTACCTCAGCCGTAGGCCGGGCATCCCTGCCCGGCCAGTGGGTGTTGTTTCGCGCCCGTCGCGTATGAACACCTCCTCGCCGCGCGAGGACGCGCGGCCTACAAAGGCCAGGCAGGTGGCGTCCTCATGGCGGCACTTCGTGTTCTTCGTGGATGAACTCCGCGCTTTCGCCGGAGGTCCCGCTGCGTTACCCCTTCATCCGCGACATGGAAACCACTCCTCCTCCAGTCCCCTCCTCCGTTCCTCCGGTTCCCGAACCCACGCCCGTGGCGACCGTCGCCAAATGGCGTTGGTGGATGTTCCTCCTGCTAATCGGCCCCTACCCCACGTTGATCGGGCTCGTCCTACCATGGATCAAAGCGACCTATTGGCCTTCATCAGAACCGTCTGGCCCGGCGTTGGGCACCACGGCATTCGACCTCACATCCCAAGCCCTTCTAGCGCTTCTCTCGTTTTTAGTTCCACTGGGCATCGCATGGATGATCGCTCGACCCACTGTGGACGAGCTAGGAATGAGACGAAGCAGCGGTCGCGATTGGCCAACATGGGTCTGGCTGACGACCATGGCACTATTCGCAGCCGGTTGGGTTTTTATTTGCTTGGCTCTTAAGTTGCAGGACCTGAAACCCGGCCAAAATCCAATCGCCTTCCTAAAATCCGCTTTGGACGGGATTTTTTTTTCGTGGCTTCTGATTCCTCCCGCGACAGTGATTCTCGGACTCTTTTTGGTGCGTCGATTTCTTCCTCGCTGGATCGCCGTGCCAACCTGCCAAGGTGCCGTCTATTCCGTGCTTCTACGATTCGGAGCCGGCGCCCTCATTTTTGGTGTCCTATTGACTGTTTCTTTGGCCAAAGGCGTTTCACTGGACGAAGTGATGACACAGGTTCGGGAGAACCAGCCAAAGGTGGAGAACCTGGTCAGCAAAGATGCTCTCGAAACGAACTGGGCCTACCTCCTTTTGGGAATGACCTTGGTAAGTTTTGTCATGGCCGGCTGGCGTGAAGAGCTATGGCGCTCAGCCACGATGTTGGCCATGGAAAAGCTCGCGCCTGGTCTCCGATATGCCCGCCTGGGTCGTGTTCTTCTCGTTCTCGTCCCAGCCCTGATTTTTGCCTTTGGGCATGCCGGCCAAGGCGTCGGAGGAATCATCCTGACTGGCCTGATCGGTCTTGGCTGCGGCACGCTGATTCTCTTCCAGAGAAACATTTGGACCGCCGTGATGGCTCATGGATTCATCGACGCAACCTCCTTTGCGATGCTCCCATTCGCTCTCGACTTGTTAAAGAAAACCCAACAGGTCACGGGGCATTGAGCGGCCAGCGCCCGGAAGAATCCGGGGTCAATAGCGGGCGTGCGGCAGGCGAAAAGGCCGTGACCATCGGAAGAAGTTTCGGGTGTCGCCCACCACGGCGCCATTGTAGTCCTTCTCCATCATGAACACCTCCGCCGTGAAACGGCCGCTTTGGCAGCGTCTGCTCCGGGCACTTGCAGTTTTTGTCGTCGTCATGGCGGCCCTGGTGTTCGCGCGTTTCCTGTGGGTCACGCGGGATCGGAAGCCGGGCTATGCGGTCGCGCTGAGCGTGACCACCGCCGCGGCCGTGAAGGAACCGCGGCCATTGCGGGCGGGGTTTGGCCGGCGGTCGATCAATCCGGACTTGGGCCGTCCGGATGAACCGGTCTGGCTCGCCGGTTTTTCCCAGAACCGCGCAGCCACGAACATCCATGACAACCTCCAGGCCGTCGCGGTCGCCATCGACGACGGGCATCACCGGCTCGGCATCGTGGTGCTGGACGCCATCGGTTTCTTCCACGACGACGTGGTCTCGGTGCGGGAACGCATCGGCTCCACACACGGGCTCGACTACGTGGTCGTGTGCGCCACGCACAACCATTCCACGCCGGATCTGATGGGGCTCTGGGGCCCAAACTACGCGAAGTCCGGCGTCAACCCGCGTTACCGCGCGCTCGTGATCGAATCGGCCGCGGCCGCGATGATCGACGCGGTGAAGGCGCTCCGACCCGCGCGGATGCAAGTCCACGAGATCGTGACCCCGCCGGCCGGGCTCGTGGCCGATACGCGCCGTCCGGAGGTGTTCGACCCGGACATCCGCGTGCTGCATTTCCTGTCGGCCACGAACGACGCGACGATCGGCACGTTGGTCGGATGGGCCAATCACCCGGAGACCCCGTGGTCGAGAAACCAGGACATCACGGCCGACTTCCCGGGAGTGATCCGCACTGCGCTGGAGTCGGGCATCGTCTACGACGGGAAGACACTTGTTCCCGGGCTCGGCGGGATTTCCGTCTACGTCAATGGCGCCGTCGGTGGCCTCATGAGCACCACGCCGTCGGTCACGGTCAACGACCCGTTCCTGAAGGCGGAGTTCAAGACGCCGTCGCACGACAAGACGCGCGCGCTCGGGAACAATCTCGCGGCGCGCATCCTTGAGCGGATCCGTTCGACGAATGCGCCCGCGGCGTCGAGCGTCGCGCTCGGCATCGAGGCGCGGACGATCGAATTGCCGCTGGTGAACAAGGGATTCGTGGCCGCGTCGATGCTGGGATTGATCGAGCGCGGCCACAGCGCGTGGATGAAGATCCGGACGGAGGTGGCGTTGATCCGGCTGGGGGACGTGTCGATGGTCTGCATCCCGGGCGAAGTCTACCCGGAGATCGTGAACGGCGGGATCATCCGCGCACCGGGCGGCGACCACGACATCGATCCGCTGGAGATTCCGCCGCTGCGCCAGCTGATGCCCGGGACGACCAAGTTCGTGCTCGGACTCGCGAACGACGAGATCGGCTACATCATCCCGAAGTCGGAATGGGACACGGAACCGCCCCATCTCTTCGGCGCTGACCATGCACCCTACGGCGAGATCAATTCACTGGGACCGGATACCGCATGGCTGCTGCATTCCGCCCTGCGGCGCCTGTGTGAGACGGCGAAGTAACCCGGCTAGGCTAGCAACGCCTTAAGGCGGTTGGCACCGGGTTTGATGATGGCGATCTCGCGTTCGGCGTTGTCGGGGGAGTCGCTGGCGTGGGCCGCGTTGATCATGACGGTCTGCCCGAACTCGCGGCGGATGGTGCCGCTGGGAGCTTTCGAAGGATCCGTCGGGCCGAGGACTTCGCGGATCTTCCGAACCGCCTCGGGGCCTTCATAGACGAGGGCGATGCACTTCTCGGTGCCGGGTTCGCCGTGCCGGGACTTGTCGAGTTCGTGCGGCGCGTGGCCGGACATGAAGCGGACGAGGTTGTTGAACTGGTTGTCGCCCGCGATGGGCCCGAGCAGTTCACCGAGGCTGTGGCGGACAGATTCGGGCAACACGCAGCCGAGCTCCTTCTCGATGAGCGGCGAGGCCTTGGTTTCCGCGACGCCCTTGTAGTGGCGATGCAGCGTGGGAATGACCGGCCCGTAGAACTCCATCGCTTCGGCCACGCTCATCCGGTGGACCTGGATGGCGGCGATGAAAAGTCCCGTGCGGGAGAAGAAATCGATGACGTTGCCCGGCCGGCCGGTGGGGAAACGGAAATTGTCCGGCTTGATCAGGACGAGCGTGCGCTGGTTGGGAACCGCCTCGCCGACGGGCGCGATGTTCTCCAGAAGGCCGCCATCCGTGTCGGAGAACTTCGCCCAGAGTTTCAGCTTGTCGGTGGCTTCCTCGGCGTTGGGCGCCGCGAGCACGGCGGGTTCGAAGTAGGAAACTCTGCCGGACTCGTCGACGACGAGATCGCCGTAGGTGTCCCGGATGGTTTCGCCGCCGGGCTGGCCGAAGCGGATGTTGCCGACGACGGTGCGCACTTTCCGCACGGCGTCCTCACCGCGGAACACGAGCATCATCACGCGGCGGCGTTTGCCGGTGCGGAGATCGGGCGAGAGGTTGCGCAGGATGTAGTCGCGGATCAGTTCCTGGATCCGGCGGTCCTGGGGATCAGCCGAAGAAACGATCTTCTCGGAGTAGGCGGAGACGAGTTCCCCGCCCGGCGAAAACATCCGTGCCGCGACCAGGTCCAGGCCGGTTCGCGTCAGCAAACGCGCGAGGATGCCGCCCGTGCGCGATTTGTGCAGCGAGTGCGGCGTGATGATGACGTAGGCGAGCTGGTCGGCCATGGTCCTGAGTCCGTCAGGCGACGGGCGCGGCCTTCACGGGTGCCGCCTCAGGCGCGGCGCCGGCGACTTTTCCGCCGAGAATCTTGAACATGACGGTGCCGCAGCTGGGGCAACGGCCCTTGATCGCCTTGCGCCCGTTTTTCATCGTCTCTTCAACACCGTCGACGATCTCTTTCTTGGACTTGCACTTTACGCAGTATCCTTCGGCCATAAGAAACTTTCCGGGAGAAGGCGGTTGGCTCTCCTCCACAAAACTGGAGCGACAGCTTACGAGCGGGGGTGATAACCGGTCAACTGGCGAAGCCCAAATGCAGTCCATCGCCACCACTGAACCCTCTATTCCTCAGGGACTAGGGAGATCCACAAAAGTCCTGGTCCCGCCCGCCAAGCCGGAGGATTTGAGGCTCAAAGGACGGTCCAGGAACGGCGATCAATTGGTTTCGCGGATCCGGACGGCGGCTGAGATCGATTCGCCGATCGAGGAGGCTCTCTTGCCGGAACCGGGGCGCCGGGCGGCCATGGAATGACCGCCATCGGAGGCGGCGGTGCGGTTGCTCCGGGGTCGGAGCGGCTTGGAGACATTCGCCACGTAGGGGGCGAGCTGTTCGGCGGTCGGAAGGCCGGTCTTCGGCAGCTTCGAGCAGGTGACCACCCAGAAGTCCTCGACGATCGAAGCCTGCTGTTCGCGGTTGAACTTGGACAAGTTGCCGCCGTGTTTGGCCAACGCCTCCGCGGAGTAGGTGTAGGCGGCATCACGGTTTCCGCCCGCGAGGACTGCCTCCAACTGCGATTCGATCGACTGGATCATGTAGACGGGGCCCGCAGTCACACCCTGCCACACGTGGGTCATCTCGTGGATGAACACACGAAGCCATTTCTCGTCGGCGCGCTGGCCATCCTTCTTCGCCACGTTGATGAGATGCATCGTGGTGAAGGGGGTCTGGCCATTCAGGAAATTACTGATCTCCGCGGGCACGTTGCCGGCGGCGATCCGGACCCGGGTGAGATCGATCGAACCTCCGAAAATCTTTTCGGCCTCGGTGCGTTCGCGCTCGGTCAATCCCCGGTAGCCGCCCCAGATCTCGAAGAGCACCGCCACGGTCAGCATGAGCGTGGAGAAGCCGGCTTCGGCTCCCGCCTTGAGGAGATCCAACGGCGCCTTGCCAAGGGCAATGAGCGCCTCGACGAATCCGCGGCGCGACGCTTCCGCCACATCCGACATGACGCCAGCCAGGATATCCGCCAAACGAATGCCGATCTTGATGAGGCCTTCAACCGCGGTCCGCGCCGCGTCGGCGCCAATGGAGGCAACCACGGCCAGGACCGATCCGACCTTTTCCCCGAGGTCCAGCAGAGCGCGCATCAGGGCGACAAACCCCGACTTGGCCCCGCGCCAACCTTCGATGAGCAAGTGCTCCGCCGTGCTGCCTGCCCGCATGAGGCCGGAGACGAGGTTGCGGCAAAACTCACGCGCTTGGGTGCCCGCGAACTGCAGGATCTCCGACGCCTTCCGGCCAGCCGCCAGCAACGCGGCCACGACTTCGCGTGAAACGGAAGCGGCCTCTTCGGCGATGGCGGCGAGGATTTCGGAAACTTTGCGGCCGATGTTCAGGAGACCCTGCACCGTTTTCCGGGCCAAGTCGGTCGTCATGTTGGCCGCGGCCGCGAGGATGTCGCGCAGCGAACGGTTCGCCTCGATGACTCCCAGGAGGACGTTCTGGAGCATTGCGATCGTCTGTGTCGCAGCTCCACCGAGGACGGCGCCGGCGGTCTGGCCGATCTCGCTGAGAAGGCGGGCCACGGTCCGCACTGCCGCCCCGCTCCGTTTGGCGGCCTCGCCGATCATCTCGGACAAACGGCGGCCGAGTTCGATCAACGCCTGCAACACGCTCTTCGCCGTGGCGTCGGACTGCTTGAGGGTCCACTCGACGATATCCGACAGCGGTCGACCGGCTTCGAGCGCGGCCTGCACGAACTTCTTGAGCGTGACGGCCCCCTGCTTGGCGGCTTCGCCGAGAATGGATGAGAGCGAACGTCCGGCGTGAAGCAACGCCGCGAGGAAATCCGTGATCTCGGCGACGGCCTTGTTGGCCACGTCCTTGATCGCTTCGCTCAGGAGTTTCGAGCCGTCCACGACCGCATCGGCCACGGTCTTGACCATGCCGGCGAGCTGGTCGCCGGCGTCGCTGAACGCGTCGAGGACATCGCCCAGCATGCCGCGCGCGCGCTTGGTGGTGGCGGCGGACTTGGCGCGGCCACGGGAACGTTTCGCCGGGCCGGTGCGGGTGCGTTCGCGGATCGTCTTGCCGGCGAGTTCGAGCCATTGCACGAACGGCTGGATGGTTCCGCCCGACGCGAAAAAGTCCGCGGCGAAAGCCTTGGCGTGATCGGCCGGAAGCTCGGAGATGCGCTGGACGAGGACGAGTTCCCGGTTCTGTTCGCGGAACGACTGGGCCACCACACGGCGAAGTTCGCCTTCCTTGACGGCCAATCCTCCGACGAAGGCCACGAGCGCCTTGCTGAGGGAATCCGCGTTGTCCGAACCCAGGACGGCCTTCGTCAGCCGGATCGCATGGTCGCGCGACTGCTTGAAGGCGGCCGTCAGGACGGGACCAACCTGCTTGTCGGCCAGGTTCATCTTGCGAAGGCTTGCGGTGGCGGAGGCCACGCTGGAAAAATCGGCCTTCGCGATGTCAAAACGAGCTGCAGGCATGGGGTAGTTCGAGGTTGGCCAAATCCGGCTGCCCTTTGGTGGGGCAAACGCGCCGGGCATGTCAAGGAATGAGCCTGCGGGGCGCGGTGCCAATGAGGAGGGACGAGATCCGAAGGCCGAAGGGAGGCAGAAAGCCCGAGCTCAACAACTATCCGGATGAGCTGCCCGATTTAAGAACACCCTTCGGACTTCGGCCGTCTGATTTCGGCCGTCCCTCAAGCCAGTTCCAACAGCCGATGCAGCTCGGCGTCGGAGTTGTAGAAATGCGGTGAGACCCGGATGAACTTCTTCCCGTCCCGGGTGGATCGAAGGGAGGTGGAGACCTTGGCCGCGCCGAGTTTGACCCAGAGGGACTTGGTTTCGGCGTCATCGCCGAAAAAGGAAACGATGCCGGACGCGTTGGCCTCCGGCGCGTCCGGAATGAGAACCCCCCAGCCCTTGGCCATGAGTCCGTCGACGAGCAGCTTCCGTTTGCGCAGGAGTTCCTTGGCGATCGCGTCGACGCCGATCTCGGCGATGAGCTTCAGGGAAGCGTGCAGTCCAGCGATGCCAAGGATGTTGAGCGAGCCAGCCTCGTAGCGCCGGGCGCCCGGGCGGAAGGCGAGACCGGTCTGCGCAACGTAGTCGGGGCATTCGACATTGGCCCAACCGTGCACCAGCGGCTTGACCATCTCCTGACGATCCTTGCGCACGTAGAGGATCCCGGCGGCCAGTGGCCCGAGAAGCCACTTGTGGGCGTCCGCGGCGAGGAAGTCGACGTGTTCGATCGGCGTGGGGAAGGCCCCGAGGGTCTGGATGCCGTCGACGGCGAAGAGGATGCGCCGCTCATGCAGAAGGCGGCCGATGGCATTGAGCTCAAGGCGCCAACCGGAGATGTAGTGGCACGAGGTCAACGCCACGAGACGGGTGCTTTCGTCGACCTGCCCCATGATGTCGATCGGCCGGATGCGTCCGAGCTGTTTGACGTTGAGGAACCGCACCTGCACGCCGCGTTCGGCCAGGGCCATCCACGGGTAGACGTTCGTCGGAAAGTCGTCGTGGTAGACGATGATGTTGTCGCTCTTCCGGAAATTCAGGCCGGCGGCGACGTAGCTCATGCCCTGCGAGGTCGAACCGACCAGGGCGATCTCGTCGGGTTGAGCCCCGAGGAACTTCGCGGTGAGTTCGCGGGTCTCACGGACCAGCCCCGCCGGAATCTGATCCTCCTGGTCGCCGAGCGTGCAGGCCGTGGCGTAGGAGTTGACGGCTTCGGCCACGCGACGAGGCAACGGGCAGACGGCCGCATGCGAGAGGAAGGTGGCCTCCTTCACGACGGGAAACTCGTGCCGCCGCAGCTCTTCGTTCGTCAGGATCTCGGTAAGCGTCATCGCGCGGCCTAGAAACCACAGAACGCCCCGGGCGGACAGAGGAAACACGAACGCCCTTGCCCCACGCACGTCCCGGCGAAATCCTCCGGCCCATGTCGTGGCGTTCAATCATCCTGACAGCGGCGATGCTCCTCGCCGCTTGGACGGATCCGGTATTGGCGGCTTCTCCGGCCCGGCTCTTCGTCATCGACCCGACGCCGTTGAAGCCCGCCGAGCAGACGATGCTGGCCACTCTCCAAGGCTTGGCGAACCGCACGAACGCGCAGATCTGGCTGCGGACCGGCGGCATGTCCGAAATCATTCTCCAGCGTCTTGTCCGCGACGGAACTGCGCCGATGACGCGCACTTCGGTCTGGCAGTTGGTCGATGAGTTTCGTCCCGCCATCGCCGGCGCCGTCCTCGTGGACCTCAAGAGCGAAAGCCTCAACGCCGCCACGTCGCTCGCCGGGCTGCTCAACGGCGTGGTCGCTGACGCAACGTTGACCAATGAACTTGCGGCTGCGGGATTGCCCGTCATCGCCGATGCGCGCGGCCTCACGGACGCCGAGGTTTTGGCCAAACACGGAGCCGGGTTCGCCCGCGGCATCGCGGTCGAGCAGGTCCGTTCGAAGCATTACCACCTGCGCGACTGGGCCGTCGCCAAACGCGCCTTCACCTATTCGACGACCAACGCATCCGAGCAGATCCGCTACGTGAAGGAGCTCGGTCCACTGACCGAAGTGTTCGGCTGGGGTCCGGACGAAAGGAAACTCGTCGAGCACGTCAGCCAAGGCGGCGGCGCCGTGATTCCAGCGGACTGGTCATTGAATCTTTCGGCCATGCAGCATCTCAAAGCCGCGATTCCGGATCGAAAGCAGCAGGCGTTGCCCGACGTGAAGCCGGGAGAACGGATCGTGTGCTTTGTCATGACCGACGGAGACAATGTGCAGTTCATGGCCGGCGGATTCGTCACCGCGCCGGGTTTCTGGGCCAACACGAATCGCGGGACCTTCCCGATGACGTGGGAAATGCCGCCGATCCTCGCCCGCATTTCGCCCCCGGCGCTCGCGCACTACTTCGAGACGTCCACAACGAACGACGATTTCGTCACCGGCCCCAGCGGGTTTGGCTACTACTTTCCGAACCACGTGCCCGATCGCGCGGCGCACGCGGCCAAGACGGCGGGGATGATGAAACAGTCGAAGCTCCGCATCGCCTCCGTGCTGAATGCCGGCGGTTCGATGGCGGATGCGCGCGAACTGCTGGAGCACCCCGAAGTCGACGCGGTCTTCTATAAGGACTACGCGCCCTACAATCGTCCGCGCGGCCGGGTCGACTGGCACTACGGCAAGCCCGCGATCGGCTACCGCTTCGTGCTATGGGGAAACAAGCCGGAGAACTTCCCGGCCGGCGTCGCGTCGGCGATCACGGCCATGCCCGGTGATCCAAAGTCGCCGGAGGATCGCTTCGCGTTGGTCAACGTTCACGCCTGGTCGTTCCGGGAACTCGGTGGCCCGATGGGTGCCGTCGCGGAAACCATCCGTGGGTTGCCGCCCGGAACTCGCGTCGTGACGGCAACCCACTTCGTGGAGTTGCTGAAACGGGCGAAAGCCGATCGATAGATCACCCCGCCCTCCCGGGCTCCCGGCTTCGCGGCCAGTCCACACCCGCCAAACCCAAGAGTTCCCGCACAACCCGCGGCGGTCCCATCTCAGGCTGGATTCAGCGGCGTGAAGCGGCAACCCTCCGCGGACCGATGAGCGCCATGACCCGTCATTGCCACAAGTGCGGCACCGTCTATCCGCTGGAAGGAACGGCCGGCCGATCCGAGGCCTGCGAACGTTGCAACGCCGACCTGCACGTCTGCCTGAACTGCACCCAATACGACCGCAGCAGCGCCCACCAGTGCCGCGACCGCCGGGCGGAACCCGTGTTCGAGAAGGGCAACGCCAACTTCTGCGAATGGTTCGAATTCGCCCGGCGCGAGTTCAAGGGGGCGGAGAAGGATGCCCGCGAGCAGAAGGCACGGGATGACCTGAAGAAGCTCTTCGGCGACTGAAGGGTGTAAGATTCGAACCGCCCGGCGGATGGGCTATTCACCTGTCGGATTTGGCACCTGCCCCAGCATAGACCTGCCCACGACATTCTCCCTGACCTTAAGCGCGCCCTTGTTCATTGGATCGCGCAAGAGGGCGGCCTCTGCGGCCTCCAATGCCTCCCCATGACGTCCAAGCGCCAGCCAGGCCTCCGCCAAAATAGCAGGCGCCCTGACGCCTCGATTCATGGCT
>JAYUUX010000278.1:0-7321 GCA_043754645.1 Verrucomicrobiales bacterium
AAAGGAGAAGACCATGAAAACTGAAAACAAACCCGCCCACGAATTCCGCTGCGGCACCGCCAAGGCGACCATCTGGAAACGCGATTCCGCCAAGGGAACGTTCCATGTGGTGACCTTCCGCCGGTGCTACCGGACGGATGGCACCTGGCTGGAGACCGATTCGTTCAGCTTCCGCGAGATGCACGCGCTGAGCACCGTGCTCAAGATGGCGCGGGCGTGGATGCAGGAACACGGGGAAACCGAGGAGCAGAAATGAACCGGTTCAAGCCCTCCGAAGAAGGGTGGTTTTCTTCAGGAAAACACCCTTCGGAGGGCTTGTTTCGGAGTGTGAAAAATGCTATAAAAGACAAGTAAATCAAGGGTTCCGGAGATGATCGAGTCCGATCATCCCGGACATTAAAACGACTAGAAAAGGAGAGCGTTATGGGGAGCAATTGGGGAACATTGACGGGAGAAACCGAGGGCAAGCCGGCAGAACCGGTGACGGGGGCATGCGACGGCTCAGAAGGGGCTTCGCAGAAGCCCAGGAGAAAACCGAGAAGGTCGGTCAACCTGGGCACGTTCAGGATGATAAAACTGGTGGACAAGGCCGTCTTCAATACCAGCTGGATCATCGAGGAGGACGAATGGTCGACCACCGAGGTGCTGGCCTTCACGGGCGAGGAGGCGGGGCGTGACTTCTGGCCGGTCGGCGACTGCGAGGAGCTCGAGTGCCTAATGCCGGACTACATCTTTACGCAGAGGGAACTGGCCACGCTGCGCGACATCCTGGTGGGCTACGAATTCGACCGTCGCGAGGCCTTTCTCCGGATACACTACACCATGGCGAAGCTGAAGAAGGGGATCGAGGAGCTGACCCTGGAATCCGTCCGGGACTGCACGAAGGACGTCTGGTTCGGCGAACTCGACGATGTTTCGGTGCCCGACATGTTCGAGCGCTTCATCGACCAGAATCCGGAGGCGTATACCGAGGGATATGTTTCCGAGGAAGAGTAGGAGGACTGAGTTCTTCGAAAGAGGGAGCAGGTGGACGAAGTCCGCCTGCTCCGGGAAAACGGCGGTGTTGGGATCACGCGATTCCTCGTTCTCCCAGTCGGATTCGGAAGCAGGTTTAGTTTCCGGATCAGGACGCTGGAAAGGGTGATGTTTTCTGCAAGAAACACCCTTCGGTGGTCTCGTTTCGGAACACAAAAGATGCTATAAAAAACAAGCAATTCAGGGTTCCGGCGATGATCGATTCCGATCATTCCGGACATAAAAATGAGTAGGGGAGAAAGGGGATATGAAGAGCAATTTAGGCACATTCACAGGCTTCAACACACGGACGAACAGGAAGCTGGAGAACGCGGTCACGGCGGAGCAGGTCATCGCTTGGGATCATTTTACGGACGGAGTCGTCGACTTCCGGCCAGCCGGAGACCGTCCGGAAGTCTCGTGCCTGGTGGGAGTGGTCGCCGAGATCACGCCGAGCCTGCTCATCAAGATCGACGCCCTCCTCAGGGCGTTGGGCGGGGACTCGTTGCAAAACTTCCTCGCGCTCTACCACGCCACGCGGATGGCCAAGTGCCGGATCGATGAGATCTCGTTCGACGAAGCCCTGCACGAGGCCGGGTTCGCCAAAGTGGAAGCCGATCCATCCGCTCCGCTCCGCCCGCAGTTCGCCGCCGTGGCCGAAGCGCTTGAGGACGAGTTCGAGCAGAAGGGATACGATAGGCCGGAATACTACCGCTTTTTCTACCACGGGCGCTCGACGGATTAAATCCGCCGCCAAGCGTCGGCTACCCCGCCGTTAGCAGGATGAGGTGGATGTCCCGATGCGGTGGCGTAGTGGGGATGAAGACACGCAAGACCGAGACGGCGACAGCCGCGTTGACCGTCCACTTCAGCAGCGCCACCGACGAATGGCCGACCCCGCGCTGGTTGTTCTACGCCCTCGACGCGGAGTTCGGGTTCACCCTCGATCCGTGTGCGACGCCGGAGAACACGAAGTGCCGGACATTCTTCACCAGATTGGAAGACGGGCTGCGTCAGCCGTGGATTCCACACCGAGTCTTCATGAACCCGCCCTACGGCAAGGCCATCGGGGAGTGGATGGCCAAGGCGCACGAGACGGCCAAGGCCGGTGGCCTTGTCGTTTGTCTGCTGCCCGCCCGCACCGACACCCGGTGGTGGCACGACCATGCGATGCAGGCGCAGGAAATTCGCCTGCTGCGTGGACGGATCACGTTCGAGGGTGGCCGGTATCCCGCACCGTTCCCCTCGGCGATTGTCGTCTTCCGGCCTCTCCAAGCTCGGCTCATCCCCGCCCTGTTCGCCCATTGAGGATGCGACAGCATTCAGAGGAGGGAGAAGAAGAAGGCGACTTCACGTTTTACTTCCGACGGTTCGCAGGTGTCTCCGACCTTGCGGACGACGACCTTCAGCAGTTTTTCGCGCAGCACCGACAGGCGCGAACGCAGCGTGCTCTCATCGCGATGAAGGAGCGCCGAGAGCGCCGCGTAGTCGGGCGCACCGGAGTCGGGGAGGAGGAACGGTTCGAGATACGGGAAGTCGGGACGATGGCCTTCGGATTCACGGAGCGAGACCCGTCCCTGTTCCACCACGGCCTCGAACCATTCGCGGTCGAGACCGTCGCCGGGTCTCGCCGAAGTCGGTGATACCAGGTCGACCGGTTCCAAGGCTTCGTCGAGGAACAACGAAATGCTGCCCTCCGGGCGGCGGTTCCTTTTCCGCAGGCGGTCGATCAGGGCATGGCGGAGCGCGGCCTTGAGCCAGACGCGGAACCGTCCGCGGGCGCGGTCGGTCTGGGCGAGGTCGCCGCGCCGCACCCAATTGGCGAAGACATCCGCCGAGAGATCGCGGGCCTCGTGCTCGTCGAGCCCGAGACCCCGGCAGAACCGGAGCACGACCGGTTCGTAGCGGACGACCAGCTGGCCGAGGGCGTCCTCGGACTTGGCACCGGCCTGCAGCACCATCGACCAGAGCGTTTCCGGGAAGAGATCGGAACGGGTCTGGTGCCGGATGGACTCCGGCAGGTTTTCGGGATCACCAGTAGGCGGCATCGATTCGATAGGGTGGAAGGTTTCCTTCAATCACGACCTGGAGCGGTTCGGGTTGGATCCAATCGCGCACTGGCACAACCCGTCCTTGGCGCTCTTCGCGCGCCACAAGGTTGACCCACTCCTTTCGCGCCGCGTGGAACGAGGCGATGGAATGGAACCGCGCATCGTGGAACCAGTCGATGCCCGTGACCTTGGCGTCGACGGCCTTTCGTTGCCCAGCCTTAGAGGAAACAGGCGAACGATCCAGGTCGACGATGACCAACCCGATTACATCCGGGACGGCGAGCAGGCGAGCGACCGTGAACTTCGCGTCCGCCGAGATCGGCAGCGGGTTCCGGTTCGGATTAGCCCACTCGGGCAAAGCCACGATCCATTGGGGCTGGTCGGCGATTCGGACACGGAGATCGGCGCGGGGCTGATTTGTGGGAGCGGAAGCGGTCAGTCCGCCACGACCTGTCTTGTCGCCGAAGAGGAAGACCTTGCCGACGACGACGTTCGTCCACACTTCCTCGATGACCTGTTTGTCCCGGAGTTCGATCCGAAGGCGCAAATCCCCGGGCACGGCGGGAAGAGTCTTTCCCCAGTTCTGGACTTCATGGCGGGCTCCGACGCTTTTGAGCGGAAACGCGACTCCTCCGAAAGTGAGGGAGACTTTCCGGGCGCTGGCGTTGGTGATGGAAAACGACAGGAGCGGCACGGCCGGTTCGCCTGCTATCGTGTCCCTGCGCAGCACCATGTTGTCGCCCACCGGCGTCAGCCAACGGACACGCTCATCCGCTTTCAAAGCGAGGGCACACAGCACAAAAATAGTGATAAGCGACAGCTTCATGGGGAGAGGACGATGCGGAAGCCGATCCATTGGGCTCCCTGGTTGGCGGGAAAAGTGCGACGAAACTGCGGATTAAGGTCTACGGGGTGCCCATCCTTCCAGGAAGGCCCTCGGACGATGCGGCGATCCGGGGCAAAGGCAGACGCATCGAGTTCTTCGCGAAACTTCGCGGGCTGGAGCCCGCTGGTCGCGACGTCTTCGCACCATTCGGAGACGTTGCCGGTGAGGCCGCGAACAGCTGCGCCGCTCACAACCGGCGCCGTGAAGACGAAACTGTCCTGATGGTTGGTGTTGCGGGTTTCGAGCCACGTCTTCGGCCAGGCTTCACCCGCCTCTTTTCCGGCGACGTTTTCAAGCGTTCCCGGAACCGACGCGGCGAGGGCATCCCACTCCCTGTCCGTCGGCAGGCGATACGCCTGCCGGTCGTTGAGGCGTCCAAGTTTCCGTTCCTCCACCGTAAGCCATTCGCAGAACCGCTTCGCGGTCTCCCACGAAACCCCGACGACCGGGTGGTCGTCATCCTGCGGGATGCCGGGGTGGCTCCAGGTTGCTGTCAGGTTGGTTCTCCAGCCGTTCGTCGTGAGCACGACCAGGCCGGTGTTCGCGAGTCTGGAACCGTTGGTGAACCAGGCGAACTGCTCCCGCGTGACCTCGGTCGAGCCCGCCCAAAATCCATCCGTGCCCGACCCGACCCAGACCATCGGGGTCAGGGCGCTCCCGGCACCGAAGGGAAGTCCGAGGTGGAGCCGGTAGTCCTTCACCATCGCCACATCGAGCGGGTTCGGACCTGCGACCAGGGCCACGTGCTGGGTCTGCAAAAGGAATCCCTTCTTTTCGAGGAGAACGTCGACCACTCCGGGCAGCAGCGGTTCGTGCAGATTCCGGGCGAGCGTTTCGCTGGAGAACGCGCTCCGACCCGATTGCAGCCCGAGCGACCGGAAGGAATTCAGCATCAGACCCTGGCCGGTGGCGCTCCGCAGGTTCAGGCCGACGGAGTCGGTGTCGGCGGAGAGGTTCAGGGTCGCCGGTTGGAGGGAGATTTGCCGGGCGGCAACTCCAGGCGCGTGGTCGAAGACGAGCGGAGTTTTCTGGCGGGCGGTCGACACGACGGCCGTGTATCTGCCGTAACGAAGCGCGGGATCCTCAATGATCCAGCTACCGTTGGAACCGGGGACGACCCGGGTGGACGGCGGGTGGACCACAAGATCGACGGACAAAACCTTCCACGGGGTCGTGGTCAGCGTCAGACGGAAAGGCCCTGCGACCGGGACATCTACCGTTGCGCCATTCGTCGACTGCATCGCTGAAACCGGAGGCGTGACGACCGGTGCCGAGTTGGTCTTCGAAGCAGCCGCTTTCGCTGCGGCGTCATCGGCAGCTTTCGCAGCGGCAGCAGTCGCAGTAGCTACGGCGCTTTTCGGTGCGACGTAACCGAACCAGAGCCCCGCCAAGGCTCCTGCAAAAACCGCCATGGCGGCCGCCACCCTCCACAGACCGGCTGGTTCCTTGAGCACCAGTTGCCGAGCGAGATCGGCGGTGGAGTGGGGACGATGGTTCCGCGTCTTGGCGAGGCACGCCATGATGGCGGCTTCCGCCGTGGGCGGCACGCGATGTTCAAAGCCGAGGACTTCGAGCCGCTTGTTCAACGGCATCGGTGTCCGCGAGGTGGCGGCTTGCTTCCAAGCCACCTTGGGGTCGGAGGCAGCCATGCGTTCGGGATCCGGCTCCACCGGCAGTTGTCCGGAGACCAGTTGGTAGAGCATCACCCCGACGGCGTAGAGGTCGTCGGTCGGGTGCGGCGGCAGCTCTGCCCATTGTTCAGGCCCCATGTAGGGAGCCGTCCCGCCCGCGATGGCGGATTTGGCGGCCACGGCGCTGGCCAGGCCGAAGTCCAGGATGCGGAGACGGCGGCCGAAGACCGCGTCCGCCTCCTCGACCATGAGGTTGGCGGGTTTCAGGTCGCGGTGCACCACGCCGTGGCGATGGGCGAACCCGAGGCCTTCGAGAAGCTGCACGGCGAGGGGCTGGACGTCTTCCCAGCGGTAGGCGCCGGACTTGAGCCACTCGGCGAGCGAGACGCCGTGGCAGAGATCCATCTCGATGAAGATTTCTTCGACGCCCCGGGCGCCGCGCAGGCGCTGCGCGGAATAGACGCGCACGATGTGGCGGTGGATGAGGCCGCTTGCGGCCAACGCCTCCTGCTGGAGGGCGTCCATCAGGACGGGCGAGGATTCGCCGCTGATGAACTTCAGCGCCCGTTGGTCGGGCTTCCCCGTCACCGGATTGACCACGAGCGTGTTGGCCAGCCAGACCTCGCCCATCGCGCCCCGGCCGAGCGGGGCGTCCAATTCAAACGCACCCACGGTCATGCCCTCGACGCGTCCGGTGATGCCCGCGCCCGACGCGACGCACGCGGGGCATTCGTCGCCGAACGCCCCCCATCGCAAGGGTGCGCCGCAGTTCTCGCATAGGCCGTTCTGTTTGGATGCCATCTCGTTCCCGTTCCCGCTGGAACACCCTGTTCCTTGGCGGCGGCGTTCATGCCGGGAACCCTCCTCCTTGGTCAAGCGCACGGCGCTGCGCCCGGGTGCGCAAAGATTTTTCAGATTTCTCCAAACATCGTCTCCCGGCGCACGCATTGCCCGGTGAAGACGCATGACAACGAACCTCGCCAGCAAGATTCCCGGACGCGCCTCGGCCTCCATCGAAGAGCACCTCGACCTTCTGTTCCTGAAGGCCAAGGACGACGAAGCCCTCGTCAACCGCCTCATCGGCTACGAGTGCCGGGTCGATTCCGGCCTCACGCGGGGCGAGGCCATCCGGCGGGCGAACGAACGCTGGATCCGCGACTTTGGCCGCTGATCCGGCTGCTAGACCCCGGCTACCCGGCTGCTTCCCCCTGTTCCAACAAAACCTGAACCCCAAACCCTAGAACACATCATGATCCCTACAAACATCCAGATCCTCCTCAACCTCCGTCGCCTCCCCGGCCGTATTCCTGCCGAGATGACGGCGACACTCCTTGGCCTCCACACCGACCACGTCACGCTTCTGGTGAAGCACGACCTCCTGACCCCGCTCGGCGGGTTCAAGGGCGATTCTACGGTGAAGTGGTTCGCCTCCGTCGAAATCCTGGAACGGGCATCCGATGTCGAGTTCCTCTCCAAGGCCACCGCCCTCATCGCCCACACCCATCGAGTGCGGAACGAGGAGAGGAAGACCATCAGGGTGGGACGGGGACGGATTGCGGCGGATGCAGTGTCCGTGGTGGAACACCGGGTTCCAGCGATGCACTCCTTCGCGGCCTGAAGGTTCGACCATGGCCGTATCCCCCGAGCAGCGATTGCAGCGCGAGGCGGCAACCTCATCGACCACCGGAGACACATCCCTCATGCCCCAGACCTCATGCCTCATCCCTCCTCGACAACCC
>JAYUUX010000279.1:0-3526 GCA_043754645.1 Verrucomicrobiales bacterium
AGGCCGCGCAGGCCGGCATCCACAACATCAGGCCCGTGCTCGGAACGGAGTCCGATCCGAAACTCGCGGCGAACTCCGTCGACACCATCCTCATCGTCGACGTCTACCACGAGATGGAGTTTCCCTTCGAGATGATGGCCGGCCTTGCCAAATCGCTGAAACCCGGCGGCCGCCTCGTGCTCGTGGAATACCGCGGCGAAGATCGCGCTGTGCCGATCAAAGAACTGCACAAGATGACCGAGGAACAGGTGAAGAAGGAACTCGCGCCCCACCCGCTCAAGTTCGACGAAACCCTCCGCATGTTGCCCTGGCAGCACGTGATGATCTTCCGAAAGAACGGTAAGACGAAATGAGCGTCCGCCACCAAGCTCCCATAGGAGCAACCCTGTTCGGAATGAATCCCTCGATGCAGGCTCGATGAACCGAAAGACACTCATCGCCGCCGTCGTCGCCGCTTTGGTTTTCGTGTCCTTGGGGATGCTTCTACCCAACTTCATGGCTCAGCCTCCGGTGAAGGAGGTGTATACCACCTTGGGGACACAGCACCTGAATGATCTGTCTCGCGCTCTCGAAGCCTTTGCCGAAAAACGGCACCGTCCAGCCAGGTCCCTTGGCGAACTTGTTGAAGGTGGCTTCTTCATGGCCAACGTCGTGCCCCAGCAACAAACGCAGATCCTCGCCCGGTTGGAATTTCCTCTCGCGACCACCAACGCCGATCAACCAACGAATGCGACCGCCGCATATCAGATCGACGGCAAACGACTCGTCTACCTGCTGGACTCGGGGAAGACGGTGCGCGCCGCCGAGGACTAAGCCTTTCTGCATGTTGCCCTGGCAGCACGTGATGATCTTCCGAAAGAACGGTCAGACCAAGTAGCGGCCTGCCCGCCACCACCGGCGCCGCCATCCGCTGAACGATGAATCCCTCGCTCGAAACTCTGATCGCCACAACCGGCGCAGTGCTCGGAGCGATCATCGGCCTCCGCCTCTCGAAAAGCCGACGGCTCTGGTGGCTGGGCTACGTCGTCCCGCTGGCCTACATCCTCGCCTTGGGCGTAGCCGCGCGATGGCCCCAGACTGCGGCGCTGCCCTTCATGGCATGGAGCGTTCTCGGACGAATCCGCTACCTCGCCGCAGGCTTCGCCATTGGCCTGCTGTTCTGCTCCTTGATCCCGAAGCTCGCCGTGAAGCGGCAACGCGTCGTCGTCGGTGCGCTGACAGTGCTGGCAATCTTCCAGTATTCAGTCTGGCCCTGCCTCGCGAGCGTGCTGAACCGCGACTTCCTCCGCGCGCTCACCACACGTTTCGACGGCAACGGCGTCTGCCTCCAGAACACCGACTACACCTGCGGGCCCGCTGCCGCCGTGACCGCGCTCCGCAGCCTCGGCATCGAAGCCGGCGAAGGGGATCTGGCCTTGCGCGCCCGCACTAGCACCGCCACGGGAACCCCTCCCGACATGCTGGCCGAAGCGATCAACGAAGCCTACGCCACCAACGGCATCAGGGCCTCGATCAGCCATTGGAAAGACCTGGAAGCCCTCCGCCAACCCGGCGTCCACCTCGTCATCGTGAAATACAGCCTGATGCTCGACCACTGGGTCACCATCCGTGAAGTCGCCGACGATCATCTCCTCGTGGCCGATCCGCTGACGGGCCAATCGCGTGAGTCCCGCGAGGACTTTCTCAATCGCTGGCGCGGTTACGGCGTGACGCTGAGTCGGAACCGTTGAACCCGGAACTCAGAGGAACCGTTCGTCCATCCGACGGAGACGCCCGGCGAGGACACCCATGACGTGCAGGGCGAAGAACGGCGTGTTCGCCACCAGATAGGTGAACCGGCGTTCGTTGATCGGCACCAGCTTGGCATCCGTCTTGGCAATCGCCGTCGCCGTCCTGGGGCTCGATTCCACCAGGGCGAGCTCACCAAACAGTCCACCCGGCTGGACCGTTTCGACGACCTGGGCTCCCACGAGGAGGTCCACGGATCCCTCCAACACGACGAACAGTTCGTGCGCGGGATCGCCCTCACGGAACACCGGTTGTCCTGCGGCGACCGTGATTTGTTCCTTTTCGCTTTCGAATAGGCTTACGAGGTTGAGCTGGGTCTTGATCATCACCGGGGAAGTTATCCGTGTTCGGGCCGTGCCGCTACAATCAACCTTGGAGGTCGGCATCCAACTTTCACCCATCTGAAACGAATTCGTCACCATTCCGGCACACACCCCGCCGGGGCGTTTCGGCGACACTTGGTCAAGCCCGCCGCTTGTCGTCGCCGGGACCGCTCTGCTAAACCCTTCGCCCATGGACTCCCCCAAGCCGTCCCACGACGACCACATCCACTCGGAATCGTTCCTGCACGAGCTGATGCGGAAGCAGCTGAAGCTCTCCGTGGCCTGCGCGTTCGCCTTCCTCATCGCGCTGCTGGGAATGCCCCTGCTGAACTATTTCGCCCCCGAGCTCATGGCCAAACGCGTCGGCGGCTTCACGTTGTCTTGGCTGATCCTCGGCGTCCTCTTCTTCCCCTTCGTCTGGATCATCTCCTACGCCTTCATCCGCAAATCCATCGCCCAGGAGGACGCGGAAGTGCGGGAAGTCGAGGCGGCGAAGCAGGTGGGCAGGTCGGCGGGTGAGCAGGGGAGAAACTGAAACTGGAGAATACAGTCCTATGGATCCTATCAAACATCACTGGCAGCTGGACGTGTATAAGCAGGCGATGGAGATGTCGGGGCAGGTGTTCCAGGTCTCCAAGAAGTTTCCTCGCGAGGAGATGTTTTCCCTGACCGACCAGATCCGTCGCAGCTCCCGCGCGGTCTCGGCCATGATCGCCGAAGGTTGGAGACGCCGGAAATACGAAGCCGCTTTTGTGGACAAGCTGAACCAGGCCGAGGCGGAAGCCGCCGAAACCCAGACCTGGCTCGAGCACGCCGTCCAGTGCGACTACATCGACGCTACCAAAGCCCGTGAGATCCACCGCCTCTGCGACCACGTCATCGGCAAACTCGTCAAGATGGGCAACGACCCCGAACCCTGGCTCCTCCGTAAGACGAACCCCTCCCTCTGACCTGCCCACCCGCCCACTTTCCCACCAGCTTTTCCTCCCATGCTCCTAATCGCCGCCATCGACCCGTGGATCCTCTCCTTCAGCGCCATCACGGTGCTGGTGACCGTCTGGATGGGGTTCCGCTCCGCCAAGACCTCCAAGTCCGCCAGCGACTTCTTCGTGGCCGGACGCAGCGTGGGTGTGGGCATGAACGCCAGCGCCATCTCCGGCGAATACCTCAGCGCGGCCAGCTTCATGGGCGTGGCCGGCATGGTCATGAGCAGCGGCTACGACGCGCTCTGGTATCCCGTCTGTTACGCCTGCGGCTACCTCTTCCTCCTCCTCTTCATCGCCGGACCGCTCCGCCGCTTCGGTGCCTACACCATCCCCGACTTCGCCGAAGGCCGTTACGACTCGCCGCTCTTCCGCAAGATCGCCGTCATCTTCGTCCTCTTCATCGGCTTCTTCTACACCATGCCGCAGATG
>JAYUUX010000280.1:0-3440 GCA_043754645.1 Verrucomicrobiales bacterium
CGCGTGGTTCACCCGAGGGAATGCCCGCTCAACGTGGATTGGCTCAGCTGTCATTTGGGTGATCCCGTGCCTGTTTGTTGGTTGGAACAGCTACGACTGGCAAAGGCCGGAACGCATCTTCACCCATATTACGACACTCCCTGTGCCGGACGGCGTGACGAATCTGAAGGCAAGGTTGGCGGTTGGAATTGATGGCTTTGGATGGGTTCGTTTCGATGCAACCGAGACGGCGAAACGGGACCTAATCTCGAAGGCAGACGTGGTTCCTGATGCGCAGCTGAACTCCAGAGGAGCTGCCTTCCTCATGGACTACGGTTCTGATGCGCCGATCCGGAACAACATCTTCTCGGAACCTTTGAAGCATCCGGTGGCCTATCGGTCTGGAGTCGGGTTGAAGACCATCAACGGGAGGAAACCTCCGTTTGAACACGTCGTCTGGGTGATCGACCAAGAGGGCAGCAGCGTGTGGATTGTGTTCTAGATCACTTCAGATCGACCTTGAAGGTGCCGGCGATCTGGTTGGTCGCGGTGCCCGGGATGCTCAGAAACAGTTTCCCCGGGATCTGGTTGCCCACCTTCTTGCCGAACTCCATCTGCAACGCATAGCCCGTCGTCGCGGGTGAGCCCGGCATGCGTTTACCCTTTGGGGTGACGGATAGCGGCCGGCGTTCCTTCGGGTCGGGGCGTTTGAAGGTGCGTCCTTCGATGGATTCGGTGGAAGGCACGTAGAGGTTGAACTTCACACTCCGATCAGGGATCGCTCCGGACCCTTCGCCCAACGTCAACCAGCCTGCCTGATAGGAGGCCGAGGTGATCTTGAAGGGTTCGTTCTGCACCATGCCCGCGACGGGCGTCTCGGGAATCTGCGAGGGATCGGGAGCAACACCTTCGTCTCCGGGGGAGGCGGGCTGGGTGGACTTGCCATATCGGGACTCGGCTTCGGATACCGCGCGACGTGTGGCTGCCGACACTGCGGGTGTCGTTGAAGAGGTGTCGGACGCCGTTGTTGCCGCCGCGGTGGCGGCATTGGCGGTGTTGACGGCATTGGTCGGCGGGGTGTTCTCCGCGGCATTCGCGGCGGCAAAGGCGGCGGCCTCTTTGAGCTTGGCTTCGGCCGCTGCGGCCGCCTTGGCCTCGGCCTCGGCCTTCTGCGCGCGGATCTTCATGATGCCGAACGCAACACCCGCGACCACGACAACGCACGCGATCGCGATGCCTACGGTCGTCCCAGCAGAGGATCCGCCGGACGCTTTCATCGGCCGGCCGGGACCGCCTGTCGCAACTGGTGACGGCGGTGGCGGAGCCGCCGCCGCGGGTGCATGTGACGAAACGGAGAGCCGCCCCTTCGGCGGAGGTGTCGGCGCGGCCGGGGCTTGGGACGGTGCCGGAGCCGGGGCCGCGGGCACGGCTATCTGCGCCTTGCACGCGGGACATTGGATCTGCTGGCCGGACCATGTGGCTTCGGCGGCGATGCGTTGCTGGCAGCTGGGGCAGGCGAACTTGAATTCACTCATGGGACGAGCGCGTTGGTTGAAACGGGGTTCTTTGTTGATGACGCGAATGGGCACCCGAGGCAAGCGGGCCTTTCTTGGAATTTCCCTTGGCTCCGCCGAATTCTTTGGGCTCCCATCACCTTGCATCCCTCATGAACTCCCGAACCGCCTACCGTCTCGCCGCATTTCTGATCGCCAGTTTGTGGCTGGCCGGCGTGGTTCCGATCGCTTCCGCCGCCGAGGTTCCCAGACCGAACGTCCTCTTCATCGCTGTCGATGATCTGAACGACTGGTTGGGAGCGTTCGGCGGTCATCCGCAGGCTAAGACGCCCAACATCGACCGTCTCGCCGCGCGCGGCACCGCGTTCCTCAATGCCCACTGCCAGGCGCCTCTGTGCAATCCCTCGCGCGCCAGTCTACTCACCGGCCTGCGGCCTTCGACAACGGGTATCTACGGCCTGGCCCCGGGAATTCGCGCCGTCACGGCGCTCAAGGAACGCGTGACTTTGCCCCAGCATTTCCGCCGCAACGGCTACTTCACCGCCACGTTCGGCAAGGTCTACCACGACGGATCCATCGGGCCGAAGGACCGGACGAACGAGTTCGACGTTTGGGGAATCGCGCCGCCGATCCCGACCCCGAGGACGAAGTTCGTGAACACGCCGAGCAAGATGGCCGCGGTGGACTGGGGCGTTTTCCCGGAGCGCGACGAAGACCAGGCCGATTGGAAGATCGCGGATGCCGCCATCGCCCAGTTGAAGAACGCGCCGACGGACAAGCCGTTCTTCATCTCCGCCGGTTTCCGCCTGCCGCACGTGCCGTGTTTCGCGTCGCAGAAATGGTTCGATCTGTATCCCGAAGCCACGCTGAAAATGCCGCCCGTCCTCGAAGACGACCGGGCCGACGTGCCTTTCTTTTCCTGGTATCTGCACTGGCAACTTCCCGAACCGCGTCTCTCGTGGCTGAAGAAGAATGATCAATGGAAAGGCCTCGTCCGCGCCTATCTCGCCAGCACCAGCTTCATGGACAGCCAGGTCGGCCGCGTCCTCGATGCGCTGGAGGCTTCAGGCAACGGCTCGAACACGGTGGTGGTCCTCTGGTCCGATCACGGCTGGCATCTCGGCGAGAAGGGCATCACGGGAAAGAACTCGCTCTGGGAACATTCGACCCGTGTGCCGTTGGCCTTTGCCGGCCCCGGCATCACCAAGGGCGCACGCTGCACGCAGCCGGCTGAACTTCTCGATCTCTTTCCTACGCTCATCGACCTCTGCCGCCTGCCGGCCCGCACCGATCTCGACGGCCATAGCCTGATCCCCCAATTGAAGGACGCTTCCTCCGCTCGTCCGTGGCCCGCGATCACCACGCACAACGTCGGCAACCACTCGGTTCGCAGCGAGCACTGGCGTTTCATCCGCTATGCCGACGGCTCCGAGGAACTCTACGACCTGCGCAACGACCCGAACGAATGGACGAACCTCGCCAAGCTGCCCCGGCACGCCGCCATCCTGCGCGAACACGCCGCCTGGTTGCCGAAGACCAATCAGCCGCCCGTTCCCGGCAGCGCCAACCGCATCCTCGTCCAGCAGGACGGCAAGTGGATCTGGGAAGGCAAACCGATCGTCGATTCCGAGCTGGAGGATTGAGGAGCCGTCAATTTTCCCTTCACGCCAACTGCCCATCGGGCCACGCTGTCGAAGCTCGCATGATCTGGTCCCGCCGCCATCTGCTCGACATCGAATCCCTCTCCGCCGAGGAAATCACGACGCTTCTCGACACTGCCAAGTCCTTCAAGGAACTCGGCGAGCAGCCCCGTAAACGCAATCCGTGGTTGGAAGGCAAGACGGTCATCAACCTCTTCGTCGAGCCCAGCACCCGCACGCGCATCAGTTTCGAGCTCGCGGCCCAACGTCTTGCGGCCGATGTGGTTAACTTCAGCGCCGAAGCCAG
>JAYUUX010000281.1:0-4833 GCA_043754645.1 Verrucomicrobiales bacterium
GTCCCCGGAGAAGTTGCGGCGGATGTCGACGGTGACATCGATGGCCCGGGAGTTCTGCACGGTGAACTCCCAGGTCTCCTTGAACGTCGAGCCGATGACGCGGCCATCATTGTTGAAGCGCAGGTCGGTCTTCTCCCAGTTGGTCATGACGGGCCGGACAAGCACTTCGGGATCGGGTCCAAGGACGAGTTCGATGTCCTCGTTGACCGGGATGTATTTCACGCGCGTCGCGCCGACGAAGTGGAGCAGGCCGTCCTTATCCGCCTGGCGGAAGGCCTTCACCTCGCCGTCGGGCAGCGGCACCTGGCCGAGCTTGCTCTTGGTGTCGTTCTTGAACTTGTAATGCCGCACGACGCTCACGCCGAAGCGTTCCTTCTCGAACTTGTAGAGCGATTCGATCGGCACGCCCTCGGCCTGGAACGACGGCAGTCTTTTGCTCCAGCCGTTGGGAACCGTGTCGCGACCCTCGATGGTGAAGAGGAAGTATTCGGACAACTCCTCCTTCACGATCTCCTTGGCCTTCTCCATCCGATCCTCGGCCAGCGCGACACCGGCGGCCATGGCGCGGCTGAGCGAACGGCGCGCCTCAAGCATCGGCGCCGGAGCGGACATGGGAATTGCGGTCGGTTGTCCCGGGCGGCCCTGCTGGGCGAGGATCGCGATCTCGTCGACGAGCTTGATCGTGCCGACGAGGAGGCGGATCTGGGCGTTCTCGTAGTCCTCGCCCGAGTTGTTCGTCACGCGGACATTGCCGGAGAGTTTGGCGGTCTTTTCATCACCCGACGCCTCGACCACGTAGTCGGCGGACCACTTCAGGCCGCTGGTGAAGTAGCGGATCTCGACAACGACATCGCCGGCGACCTCCGACTGGATGCGCCATTCGAGCGTGTTGGCCACGCGCGGCGGGAAGCTCACGTCGACGACTTCGATCTTGTCCGCGGACGTCAACGGGCGGAACTCGACCGAGGTCGGATCGATCAACGTGTTGGCCCAGCTGAACTCGAGTTTGTTGAGGCCTTTCCGGAACGTCAGATGCCGCGTCTCCTTCACGAGCGTGAGGTCGACGGAGTTGTAGATCGTCAACTGGACCGTGTCGCGGCCGGGCAACGAGACGACGTTGAGCCGGGCTGAAGCGGACACGGCGAGCACGAGAAGGAGGGCGAAGAAGAGGGTGAAGCGTTTCATGGTGTGTGTCCTCGTGGATCAGTAGTTCTGCGGTTCGTTGCCCTGCACGTTCAGGCGCTGGAGCTTGAAGGTGACGACGGTCTTGTTCGTGCCACCGGTCTCCTTGGCCAACACCATCGGGATCTCAAACGTGAAGGCGTCTTTCTTCACGATGGGGTGGCTGGTTTGCACCATCTTCCAGTAGCCCGGGAAGTGCTGCGTGATCACGAGATCGACGGGTTGCTTCTTGAAGTTTTCGATCTCCAGGCGGAACTCCTCGTCGGTGTCCCAAACGACCTCCTGGTTGTTGCGGTCGCGGCGGATGTTGCTGCGGTCGTTCTTGGTCTGGCGCTGCGTGACCTTCACGTCGCGGCTCTGGCCGATGCTAAGGCGCGCTTCGCGGTCCACCGGCGTCAACGACAGCAGGTCTTCTCCGGTGAAGGCGACGCCGTCGGATACCTGCTCGCCAGCAACCGCCGGCTGGTCCTTGGTCTTAAGAAAAATCCGGGCCTTGCCGGGAGCCAGGGAGTGGATCCCAAGCTTCTGCGGCGAGCCGTTTGTCGTCACGTAGACCAGAGGCAGGCCGATGGTTTGTTTCTGATACTCCGGATCCCAGGGCTGCGCCTTGGAATCCCAGGTGAGGAGTTTTCGGATGGGAACGGCGTCGTTCTTGGCGAACTGCATTTCCAGCACTTCCTCGTGGGCGATGGATTTCTTGAAGGCAGCGCCATAGCCAAGACCGACCTCCGCGTCGGACAAGTCTTCACCGGAGTCGTTGCGGAGGCGGAGGTAGCTGCGGAGCGACAATGATCTTTCGTCAGGATCGGCCACGGCTTTGTAGACCACCTCGCGGGTGAGTCCCTGAAGCAGGTAGGAGATGCGGAAGCGCTCCTCTTTCGCGGCCGGGCTATTCACGGACCAGACGAGCGCGTTCTCGTTCGGCGGGAAGCTCGTGTTGAGCACGGCGACGTTGGTGTTGCCGATGATCCGGACCTGGATGGTATCGGCGTCGATCGACACGCCGCGCCACGCGAAATCGATCTGGTTGACGCCCTTCTGCAGCGGGATGACGCGTTCCTCCTCGACGAGCGTGAAATCGGGATGCGCCAGCGAAACGACGGTGCGCGCGCGGTCGGGAAGCGCGACGAGTTTCACGCGGGCCTCGGCGGAGAACGCGGCCAGGCAAACGGCGGCCACGGCGGGGGCAAGTTGGCGGAGTTTCATGGGAGTCGGATGAGGGTGGGCGACGACAGAGGAGTCAGGTTGGGCGCGACGCACGGGACAGGCAACGCCTGAACCGGACAGGTGGGCGGACTTCGGTGCGATCGGTTCCATAAAGAGTGAGACGGAGGATCGTGTGGAATGCTCCCGGTGTTCGGGGCGTTTGACTTGGAATTTCACGGCCAATAGATTCTCGCACGATGTTCGCAGGCAGCACTACGGCTGACGCCACCGTTCCCGCTTCACAGGCAACGGGGGCGTGGCGGCAGATCACCAAGGACGCCGACCCGTTTCTCGAAGCGGTCGCGGCGTCTCTGCGCGCGCAAGTCGGGGAGTTCGAGCCGCACATCGCCGACTACGTGGGCTTCGCGCTGGAAGCCCAGGGAAAACAGCTTCGACCGCTGCTCGTGGCCTTGAGCGCGGGCTGCTTTGGAAAACCCACCGGCGACCACGTCAAGATCGCGGTCATCATCGAGATGGTGCACCTGGCCACCCTGGTCCACGACGACATCATGGACGGCGCCGAGATCCGCCGCGGCCGGCCGACGTTGGCCGCGCGTTGGGGCAGCGAAATCTCCGTGCTCGTCGGCGACTGTCTGTTCGCCCATGCGCTCAGGCTGGCCTCGGAATTTCCCACCACCCAGGTCTGCCGCGCCGTGTCCATCGCGACCAATACGGTCTGCGCCGGCGAGATCCTCCAGACCCAGAAGCGGCGCGATTTCACCGTCACCCGGGCGGAATACTTCAAGATGCTCGCCATGAAGACCGGCGAACTCTTCGGCCTCGCCTGCGACCTTGGCGGCCACGTCGGCGGCGCGACCCCTGCCCAACAGGCGGCCCTGCGGCAATACGGCATGGCGCTCGGCACGGCCTACCAGGTCTACGACGACTGCGTGGATCTCTTCAGCACGGAAGGCGTCGCCGGCAAGTCGCTGGGAACCGATCTGGCCAAAGGCAAGTTGACACTCCCGATCTTCGTCGCCCTTGAGCGGTCGTCCGACATCGAGGCGGCTGATCTTCAAAAACAGCTGCTCGCGTGGCACCCCGAGATGTTTCCGGGCGTCCTCGCCTTGGCCAGGCGGCACAAAGTGTCCGGCGAATGCCGCAAGGTCATCGACACGTTCGTGCTCGAAGCCAACCGGGCATTGCAGACATTGCCCCCATCCGCGGGCCGGGCCGGACTCGAACACCTCGGGGTTTTTCTGGAAGAGCAGACATCCAAGCTGATCGGTTGACTTCGGAACTTGCCTACTGACAAGCCTGCACGTCATCGGCAGGCTCCGCCGCCGGATGTCGCAGGAGAACAAAAACGCTTCGAACACGGACCCGGCCGCTGGTCCGACTGACAGCGAACTTGTGCGCCGCGCGCAGCAGGAGGATCTGGCCGCCTACGACCTGTTGATCCGTCGTTACCAGGAGCGCATTTACGCCACGCTCTACAACATGACGTCCAACCACGAGGACGCGAACGACATGACCCAGGAGACGTTCATCAAGGCCTACAAGGCATTGAAGTCGTTCAAGGGGGATTCCAGCTTCTTCACCTGGATCTACCGGATCGGGGTTAACAAGACGATCAACTTCCTGAAACAAAGGAAGAACCGCTCGGCCATGAGCCTGAACGACGTCGACTTCAACGCCGAACACGACCCCGACCTCGTCGCGCTTGTGTCCGACAAGACGCCTTCCCGCGACGCCGGACTCACAGAACTCCAGGAGCGTTTGAACGCCGCCATGCTCAAGCTGTCAGAACCGCACAGACTGGTAGTGACGCTGCATGACATCCAAGGCCTGCCGCACGAAGAGATCGCGAAGATCATGGAGTGCAATGTGGGAACGGTCCGTTCCCGGCTCTTCTATGCAAGGCAGCAGCTCCAGGCTTTGTTATCAGATTTTCTGAAGTAGCCATGAACGTCGAAGACCCAAACGATCCGAAGTTTGATCTCATCCGCCGCGCGCTCGCGCTCAAGCGCCATGAAATTCCCCCGCCCCGTTACTTCAACGAGCTGCCGGGAAAGATCCTGTCACGCCTCGCCGAAGCCGAAGCTGCCGAGCCGGTTTCGCTTTTCGAGAAGATCCGCCAAACCTTTGTCCTGCGCCCGATGCTCGCCACGGGAGCTGGAATGGCCGCCGGCGTGTTCGTCCTCGGGTTCGTCGCGATCACGCTCCTACCGACGGGCAACGACATGCCGGCCAACCCGGTGGCTCTCGTCCCTGCCGCGGCCGACTTGAACCAGCTGAGGCCGGAGCTTCCGGGACAACCCGTGAATGCCATGGCCGAACTCATCCAAGCCTCGACCAATTCCCCGACGGATCAGCCGAAGAGCATCTTCGAGTCCTTCAGGATCGAAACCGCCCCGGTCTCGGTCCCCCTACAGCCTCGCTGATACTGCATTCGAAGCGGTGTGAAAAAAAGCGGCCCGGATTGATCCGGGCCGATGGGCTGTT
>JAYUUX010000282.1:0-6548 GCA_043754645.1 Verrucomicrobiales bacterium
TGGTCCCGGATTAACGGTAACGAGTTTTCGGTGTCCATCTTGGGGACGACCGGAGTCCGGGTGCGTGGCCCAGGTTTTGGCCGGTCACTCGCAAGGGCAGGGGCGTGCCGGTATCAGGGGGCGATCGGACGCCAAAGCCCCATGACCCGGTCCAGCGGACTCGGTTTGTTCCAATCGCTTAGGGCGTTCAACGCCTCGACTCGTAGGGCAGGTGGGGCGTTGGTGCGAGTCGCGTAAACGGCGATTGATCGAGCCCGATCAGTCCCTCCCAGTCGGAAGTTTGCGTTGATGGCGCGGGTGACTGCGTTGTTGGGGCAATTGGCCGCGCCGAGCAGTTTGGCGAGTGCCGTCATGGCGCCGGCGATGGGGACGTCGTTGATCGCCCGTGCCGCTTCGGTCACGAGCCGTGGTTCGGGATCAGTCAGGAATCGCGCGATCTCCGGTTGTCCCATGCGGCGATGGGCGAGGAGAGCGATGCGGCGGACCACTGGGTTGGCGTCGCCTTCAAGTTTGGCGAGCAGGCCCGGGGTGGCGGCGTGAGGCACGACCGCATCGACGATGGCGTGGGTGAGGAACGGATCCGCGTCGTTGTTCTCGCGGGCGAGCGAAACCAGGAGATCGGTTGGATCGAACGGCGGTTTTCCGAGCGCGCGTCCGAGGCGGGCAAGGCTGAGAAGGGCCAGCATCTTCACGCGGGGCTCCGGGTCCCTGGCGAGTTCGGCGGCCTCGCGCCACGCGGGCTCAAGCGCGCAGGAATCGCCCAGGGTTCGGGCGTATTGCGCGCGGATCTCCGGATCCGAATCGTGACGTAGTCCCAGCGCGATCAGCCCGGTCGCCTGCTGGTAGAATCCGCGGCGGGCGATGTTGCCCAACGCCCATATGGAATGGATGCGCGCGAGGCGATTCGTGGCCGCAGCGGCGACTTCGAGCAGCATCTGGTCGGACGTTGTGTTCTCGAAGATCGCGATGCCGTCCCGTTTGGAACCCCGTTCGACTTTGAATTGTGCCGCGAGGCGAACGCGGTAGTCTTCGTGCCCCAACAGATCGACCAACTCCCGAACAGGTTTCTGCCCGATCGTGGACAACACCGCGGGCGTGTCGTTGGTGGCGCTTTCGCCGGGATGCACCGTGTTGAGGCGTCCCTTCTGCGGTTGGCCCCAGCCGCCCACCCAATCGGCGACCAGCAATGAGCCGTCGGGCATGAAATCGATATCCGTCGGCCAGAGGTTCCAGAGGAACTTCTCGCGCTTGGCCACTTGGTAGCTCGCGCCGCGTCGCTCGACCGCGAACGCCCAGACGCCTCCGGGGAAATCACAGACGAAGAAATGGTCTCTCCACTTTTCGCCGAGCCCGGCGCCGGGATTGAAGGCCAGTCCACTCGGCCCTTGGGCGGCGAGTCCGGCGTAGGGCAGGGTGCCGTCGATCCCGCCGCGCCAGACGTTCTCCGTGATCCATGGGCCGAAGCCCGGTGCGAACTGATAGGATGCGCGCCAGCCGTAGTCGCCGCGTTCGACGACGTTGATGACGCGTGAATCGTCCGGACCCGCGGTGTCGTTGTCGTCGGTGAACAGGTCGCCGTATTGGTTGAAGGCGAGTTCCTGCGGATTGCGGAGGCCACGGGCGAAGATCTCCAGCTTGGTGCCGTCGGGTTCACATCGGAGCACGCCGCCTTCGTCGGGCAAGCTGAGGACTTTGCCTTCGAGGTTGGTGACGACGAATCCCCGGTCGCCGCTGCTGAAGTAGATCCGGCCATCCGGTCCCTGGGTGAGTCCGTGCAGGTCATGTCCGCTGACGCCCGTGTGCACTCCGAAGCCCGAGGCCAGTTTCTTGCGGATCGTTTCGGAAGGTTTATCCGATGGCTTTGACGATTCCTGAAACCGCCAGAAGTCCGGGATGCACGTGAACCAGACCTGCCCTTCGCGGGCGAGCACTCCAGCGGCGACTCCCGAGACCCTTTCGCTGAAGCCCTTCACGAAGACCGACGAATGGTCCGCCCGGCCGTCTCCGTCACGATCCTCGACGAGTCGGATCTGCTCCGATTCCTGCGTGAGGATGGAGAGATTGGTGGCAAAGGTTTCGGTGAGAAACGCGTCGCGATCTCCGACGGTGCGGAACGAGAGATCCTGCAAGAGCCAGTTGGTCTTTACCGTCACGTCGAAGATTGCGTTCTTGTAACGATGCGTCTCCGCGACGAAGACCCGGCCACGCTCATCGACGCTGATGGCGACGGGGTTCTCCAGTTGCGGCTCCGCGGCGAACAGGCGGACCTTGAAGCCCGGCGCGGCGGCGAACTTCTTGATCGCGCTCTCGGCGGCGTCGGTGGCGACGGCGGTTGAGTTTGTAGAATGTCCGGCGCCGACCGCGGCGGCCCAGGAAACCGCCGCCACCGTGGGGAACACGGCGGTGACCAGGGTTTGTAGAATGGTTCGCGCAACTACCCGACGAAGCATTGGCGGACCGTAGATGACGTATGACCCGGGGCAATGGTTCTCCGGTGCCATCGCACGACTCGACTGCGACGAGGCACGCGTCACGGACCGATGTTGAGCCGGTAGAAGCGCGCGGAGTTGGTGGCTTCGAGGTCGACGAAGGATTCGTTCGTCGTCTGGGAGGTCCGCGGAAAAACCGGGCTGACCCGGGTGAATGCGGCCGGGGCATTGGTGGCGACTTGCAGGTCGTAACGGCGCCCGGGAATGGACTTCCACCAGAGCAGGGGGCCGGTCGGTTGATTCGTCAGTTGGAGCTTAACCGTGGATGCGGCATCGCGCGGATCCGTGCCGGCCGCGAGCTCCTGTTCGTCCGTCAGACCATCGCCATCGGAGTCGGCTCCGGGAACCGGGGGCTCGCGCGGAATCGTGGTTGAATCGATCACCGTTCCGTCCGTCGCCACCGCCTCCGTCTTCATCCAATCGCCGTCGACCGTGACGCGGAGATGGTGGTGGACGCTCTGGAACCAGACGCTTTCGGGATCGCGCTCCACCATTCCGTAAAGGGGATAGCCGCCCCCGCCCGACACGATCCTCGTGAGCGCGCCCTTGGGCCGGAATCTTTCGTAGTTGTGGTCGTGGCCGTTGAGAACGAGTTGCACGCCGTAACGTTCGCAGACCGGATCCAGCATCGCCGAGATCTCGAACCGGTCGTAGGTGCCGTTGCCGTTCAGATCGTCGTAGCGGTGGGCGGACGAGGTGTTCATCGGCGCGTGGAAGAAAAGGACTTTCCAGCGGCGCGAAGTCTTCGCGAGGTCGTTGGTCAGCCAGTTGTATTGGGTCGAGCCAACGGAAAGTCCGTAGGTCGCCTGTTGGCTGAAGGGAATGAGCGTCGGCAGGAAAACGGAGACGAAGTGGACGTCCCCGTGGTCGAACGAATAGTAGTGCGAGGTGCCGCTGGCCGAATTGGTGGGAAGGGCGAATGAACTGAGGTAGGGCCCGTCCTCGTTGGAATACAGGTCGTGGTTGCCGAAGGTGAAGTAGTAGGGCGTCGAGGCCATTTGCGGCTGGTAGACCGAAAGGCAGCGGATGTCCGCCAGGCTGTTCGAAAAAGCCGGATAGATCACGTCGCCCATGTGCAGGACGAGATCGGGATTCCACGTCCGCAACGATGCGGCGACGGCGTATTGGGTCTGCCCGCCGTTGCCGGAATCGCCCAATGCACTGAATCGCGTAATGCCATTGGTCGGAGCCGTCGACAGGGATGAGATCGTGGAGCGACCCGTGCGCACGCCGTCGGAAACGACCACCTGGTAGACGTAGTTCGTGCCCGGTTGGAGTCCGTCGATCGTCGCGGTCCGGAGCGTGGCGTTGGCTGGAAGCGCCGCCGATTGTCCGGTTGGTGCGGTGAGCCCGAAATCGACGCGGCCCGTCAGGTTGGATCCCGTTTTCCAGAGCACCTTGGCCGAATTGGTCGTGACGCTCTGGACAATTGGGCCGCGCGTGAAGTTCGCGAGGAGTTCGGCGATGCACGCGAGGTTGCCGTCGAACAGCCCGCTCGAATGGACCTGGATGGCCAGCACGTTGGTGCCGTCGACCAGTTGGGCCAGAGACGCGGAGATATCGACGTCCTCGGGTCCGGTTCGATCCCGGTTGGCGGCGGCGGCGTTGAACGGGACCACGGTCCCGGCATTGCCCGCGAGGCCGAGTCGGTGGACTTCGGTTCCGTTGAGGTAGACGACGGCGCCATCCTCCACATCGAGCCGGAGATAGAGCCACGCGATGTCGGCGCGGTTGGTGACGACGAATGGGCGGCGGAGGAAGACCGAGTTGTAGACGCCGGCCATGTCATGGAGCGGCGTGGCCTCGTTGTGGGCACCGGCCGAAAAGCCCATAGGTCCGCGTGGCCAGGTCGAGTCGTCGAAGCCGGCCAGTTGCCAGGCATTGGCGGGCGACGGTTCCGACACGCCCTTGAAGTAGGCCCAATCGTCGGTCACGCGGATCAAGGGTTGGGCGGCTGCATCCAGGGCCAAGGTTCCCAGAACCATCAGCAAGATCGCGAAACGGGGCATGGCATGAGGCTGCCGGAGCGAACCCGTTGGGTAAACCTTGATGTGGCGTCCGGCAGAGAGCGGAAGCCTTGGCGTCGCCCGCATTGACGCGACGGCGCCGGGCTGGGATGAATCCAGGCACACTTCCCATGAAAACCCCGCTCAACCGCCGATCCGCCATCAAACAACTCGGCCTTGCCGCCGGCACCGCCGGACTTGTCTCCGCCCTGCGCCAAACGGTCGAAGCCGCCGAAGCCGCCGGTCTCAAGGGCAAGATCAACCACTCCGTCTGCAAGTGGTGCTACGGCAAGATCCCGCTCGAGGAATTCTGCAAGGCGTCGAAGGAGATCGGCCTCAAGTCGGTGGAACTTCTCGGGCCCGCCGAGTGGCCGGTGCTCAAGGCCCACGGGCTGACCTGCGCCATCACCAGCAACCCGACCGTCGATGGATTGGGCGGGATCAACAAGGCCTTCAACCGCGTCGAGCACCACGACAAGCTCGTCACCGTCTACGAAGACCTCATCAGCAAGGCCGCTGCTGCAGGCCTTGAGAACGTCATCTGCTTCTCGGGCAACCGCGCCGGGTTGGACGACGAGAAGGGCATCGAGAACTGCGCCATCGGCTTGAAGAGGCTGATGAAGTTCTGCGAGGAAAAGAAGATCACGCTCGTCATGGAGTTGCTCAACAGCCGCGTCGACCACAAGGACTACCAGTGCGACAAGAGCGCCTGGGGCGTCGAACTCTGCAAGCGGATCGGCTCCGAACGCTTCAAGCTCCTCTACGACATCTACCACATGCAGATCATGGAGGGCGACGTCATCGCCACCATCAAGCGCAGCCACCAATACTTCGCCCACTACCACACCGGCGGCGTTCCCGGGCGCAACGAGATCGACGAGACGCAGGAGCTGTTTTACCCGGCGATCATGAAGGCCATCGTCGCCACGGGCTTCAAAGGCCACGTGGCCCAGGAGTTCATCCCCAAGCGCGATCCGCTCACTTCCCTCAAGCAGGGTGTGGGGATCTGCGACGTGGCTTGAAACCCGTTCGGTTGAGAAGCCATGTATGCCCCTCCTCCAATCTTGAACCTGCTCGTGCTCCGATCACCGGACATTGATCGTGCAGCCGGTTTCTACAGACAGATGGGCCTGCTTTTTACCAAGCATGCCCACGGTTCCGGGCCTGAACACTACTCGTCCATGGTGAACGGGATGGTATTTGAGATCTATCCTCTCGGACCGAAGTCGGGCCCGACCACGGGGGCTAGAATTGGGTTCAGCGTCGATTCGGTGGATGGGGTTGTCAGCCTGCTACAAGAGATCGGAGGAGTCGTTGTGTCGGCACCGCAGGAGAGCGAGTGGGGACGCCGTGCTGTGGTGAAAGACTTTGATGGGCACGTCATCGAGTTGGTGACGCCTGCCAGCAGGGAGGGAGGGTTTTAGTAAATGAAAAAGGGCGGCCACCTTGGCCGCCCTTTCCTTATTATCTGGTGCGGTGTCCGGGGGGATTATTTGCCGAGCTTTGCGACGGCTTCCTGCATTTCCTTAAGGTGGACGTCGGCGGAGCCGACGTCGGTCACGTGGGCGATCTTGCCTTCCTTGTTGATGAGGAAGCTGACGCGGCGGCTCATCTTCTTGCCTTCCATCTGGGTGCTGAACTGCGCGGCCAGTTTGCCGTCGACGTCGCTTAGGAGCGGGAAGTTGAGGTTGTGGTCGGCGATGAACTTCTTGTGGCTGTCCGCCGTGTCCATGCTGACTCCGAGAACCTCGACTCCGCCCTTGTTGAGATCGCCGAGGCGGTCGCGGAGGGCGCAGGCCTGCTTGGTGCAGCCGGGGGTGTTGTCCTTGGGATAGAAGTAGAGGATGACGTTCTTCTTTCCGACATAGTCGGCGAGCTTGTGGGTCTTGCCGTCCTGGTCCTTGCCGATGAAGGCGGGCGCCTTGTCGCCAACCGCCGGAGTGGCGGCCTGGATCGAGGCGGTGGCGGCGATGCCGAGAGCGATGACGAGGGAGAGGAGTGTTTTCATGTGCTTTGTTGGAGGGACGATTTCGACTGGATCCGACGGAGTCAA
>JAYUUX010000283.1:0-8485 GCA_043754645.1 Verrucomicrobiales bacterium
CGGAGCCAACGTCCTGCCCTGCCCTCAACGCAGAGACGCCCGCCTCGACCAACCCATGGTTCTCACGCCGTCCCACGGTGAACTGCTCTTCTTCCGGCAACGATTCGTCGGCACGGCTGAAACGCATCGACAACTGGTTCTCCGCGAAGTGACGGGCGGGATTCCTGAAGAAGCGGATCACCATCGCGAGATCCAGCGGCTCGTCAGATGCCTCATCTGCGCAGCTTCCCGCCAAGGCCGGCTTCAGAGGCGTCCTGCGGCCGACGAGGGCCTGCGCGGCCGTCTGGTTCGCTGCGGAGAAGCTGAAGAGCTTTCCGCTGTTGAAGTAGTCGGGACTGAACGCCTGCAGCCGGTGCTTCACGACCAACTCGCGACTCAGAGGCTCGCCGGCCGCCACTTCATATTCGTGATCGAGATGATCCAGCAACTCGCTGACGACCACGCTAGGAGGGATGTCTTTCCCGTCTCTCTGTGATTGGCCCACGTAGCTGATGTGGATGCGCTGACGCGCGGAGAGAATCGTCTCGAGGAAAAGATGCCGGTCATCGTCGCGCGAGGAACTATCGCCCGCACGACGGCGCCGAGCGGAGAGATCGAACGCCAGCGGCGTGGATTGCCTCGGGAAAACGCCTTGGTTCATTCCGAGGAGGCAGACCGCCTTGAACGGAATGCTCCGCATCGGCTTCAAGCCACAGATCGTCACTCCGCCATGGAGAAAGCCGCTGCCACGTCGATCCTCGGAGAGGACGGTGCCGAGGTGTTCCATGACCACATCCAACCCAATCGGTTCGCGGCATCCGGCCCACAGGCTCGCCGCGCGCAGGGTGTTCAACGCGGCCCGGATCGTTTCCGCTTCGGCAGCGGCCACGCACGCCGTGTCGAACAGATCGGCGCATAGACCGTCAAGACGCCGCGCCCATTCACCGGGCTCGGCTGGGCGTCCAACTTCGCCGGAATGTCGCAGCAGGGTTTCCGCGAAACGACAGAAGCCACCGAGGCATTCTGCATCGCCGCCATCCACGTTCACCGATCGGGCGACTCCACACGAAACAATCTCGGCTTCGCCTCCGACGGCATAGCTCATCAGAAGCCGCGCCAGGCCGGCACGCCACGAGTTGGCGTCTTCCGCGTTGTGGCTGGCCGCATGATCGGCATCGCGTCCCCACCGCATCTCCGCTTCGCGCACCCAGGTTCGGCACCGTTCGACGTCGTCCTCGTCCAACTCAAATCGCCGCCGCACTGGTTCACGTTCGAGAAGGCTGACGACTTCGGACGCGCCAAACATCCCGCCCATCAACTCCAACACCTGCCACAGCGAAGCGCCCAAGCCGCCGGCGCGGGGACTCCGATCGGCGATCGAGAACGGGATGAAATGATCCGGGCTCTCGGGAAGCGAGAAGACCGCTTCCAGCAGCGGCGCGTAGGTCTCGAGATCCGGAACCATCACCACGACATCGCGAGGTTGAAGTGTTGGTTCATCGTTGAACCACTTCAGCAAATGGTCCCGCAGCACCTCGACCTCCCGCATCGCGCCGTGGCATGAATGGATACGGATCGATTCATCGAGAGCGGCGATCTGTTGCCTCGGATCGCCGGTTCTCCTCTGCTCGAACGAGAGCATCGCGTCCTGCAACCGACCAAGCAGCGTTCCCGTGGTCACGCTGGTGAAAACTTCCTGTTCATCCTGCGCATCACGATCCAGTAACAGATCAAGCATCTCGCGACCCGTCCTTCCCAACGAGGACACGAGGCGATGGCCCTCATCGGGAGCCACCACCACCGGGGAGCCACCAGCGCGTCGTCGTTGCAGCGCTTGCTCCCGCCGGGACCGGACGTCGCCCCAGTAGTGCTCCGTCGGCTGGAGCAGGAAGAGGTGGACTTCGCACCCGGTCGAGAGCGCCTTGAGAAGATCCAGGTGGAACGGCGGCAGACTCGAGACCCCGAAAACCGAGACCCTTTCGGGCAACCGCCCCTTCGGCAACTGGCCAGCCTGGGCCACGCGAAGGAAT
The DNA here is from genome assembly GCA_043754645.1 of Verrucomicrobiales bacterium. Classification (GTDB taxonomy): domain Bacteria; phylum Verrucomicrobiota; class Verrucomicrobiia; order Limisphaerales; family CANJSG01; genus CANJSG01. Next base: position 2,010 of record JAYUUX010000283.1, read on the forward strand.
TCGTGCAACCAAGCCGCCGGGTGTCCCACCGCCCAGCCTTCACCGATCATCTGCCAGAGTTGGGATTGCCAGATGTCGCCCGGATCCGCGCCGAAACGTTCCGGCCAATCGGACGCGCCGGAGTCCCACGCGGCGATCAGGTCGGGCCGATAGACCAGATATTGGTCGCAGAGCCGCGCCAATCGGCCTGCCAACTGGAAGCGTTTCCGTGCGTCGCCGTCCGCAAGATACCGCCCCACCGATTCGAAGCCGGGCTCTGCCGCAGCCGTCGGCAGAAGTTGGTGGATGCGCCAGACGAGCAGTTCCGGATCAAACGAGGGACGCGCGTCGACCGTCAGGTCGAGGGCACGGAAGAGTTCATGGGCAAAGGCGCGGGGAAACGGGAAACGGATGTGGGCCGCGATTCCGAGCCGTGCCGCCAACTCCAGCTTCAGCCACCGGGCCATTCCCTGGCTCTGCACGACGACCGTCTCCGGGACCAGAGGCGACGAGAGCGCCCCCCGCATCACGCCGCCCAGCGTCCCCGCCAGGGACTCGAGGCGGTTGCTGCGATGAAGGTGGAAGCCGGGCACGCGGCGATGCTTCACGGATTGGCGGATCGGTTTCAATGCGGACGAAAGGATAACACTCCGGCAGGACAACGGCGGTCCTGGCAAACCGCGGCGGACGAATTTGGACCGGCCATCTGCGGGTTTGCCCTCGGGCTTCGCGTGCCTTAACCACGTCCGACATGCTGACCGTCCGTCCTGTCGAGACGCTCGACCTTCCCGAACTCCAGCCCTACCTGACGCTGAAGTATCAGGACGAACACCTGCGACAAGGGATCTTCGTGATTGAAGGCGACAAGACCGTCCAGCGCCTCCTGGCCACCGACATTGAAGTTGTGTCCCTGCTCGTGACGCCCGAATGGGCCGACATCCTCCGACCAGAGCTCGAGCGCCGGAGCGACAAGATGGATCTTTTCGTCGCCTCGAAGGATCTCCTCGAAACCATCATCGGCTTCAAATTCTTCCAGGGAGTCATCGCCGTGGCCCGTGTTCCCCGGGCTTGGACTTGGCAGGAAATCGTCGAACAGGCCCCGACACCGAAGCTGTTGGTCGCGGTGGATGGAATGTCCAATCCCGAGAACCTCGGCGTGCTGATGCGGAACTGCCTGGCCTTCGGGGTCCACGGCCTGATCGTGGGCGAAACGTCGGTCTTTCCCTACATCCGCCGGGCCGTGCGCAGTTCGATGGGGGCCGTTTTCCACCTGCCGTTCGCGCGTGTCAGCTCGTTGTCGCGCACGCTCCATCAGCTCGCGGCCCGTGGTATTCGCACCGTCGGTGCCCATCCGCACACCGACGCGGGATCCCTCTACGATTTCAACCTCCGGGAGGACTGCTGCATCGTCTTCGGCCATGAAGGCAACGGCATCAGCCCGGAGGTCCTGAAAGCCTGTTCGCATCCCGTGGCGATTCCGATGCCGCCGACCGTCGATTCACTGAATGTCTCCAGCTCCGCCGCGGTGTTCCTGTTCGAGGTGCAGCGCCAACGGCAGGCCTTGTCCAGAAACGCCTGACGCACTGTCACCCAGCCGTTGCTTGAGCCAGAAAGCATCCGCGCCATAGAATCCCAAGGATGTCATCGATGCCGGATTATCACATGCACACGCCGCTTTGCCGTCACGCGGCGGGCGAGCCGATCGAATACGCCGCGCGTGCCGTGGAACTTGGCCTGAGGGAAATCGGCTTCTCAGACCATTCACCGATGCTGCGCGACGATTTCGACGACTGGCGGATGCGCTACTCCCAGCTGTCCGAATACGTCGACAAGGTCGAAGTGGCCCGACATGCATTTCCCCAACTGACCATCCGCCTCGCCCTCGAAGTCGACTACCTGCCCGGAGGGGAGGAATGGATCCGCCACCTCGCGTCACTCCACCCCTGGGACTACCTGATCGGGTCCGTCCACTACGTCTCCGACACGTGGGACGTCGATAGCCCGTTCAAGCTGTCCGAGTGGAAGAAGCGCGATCCGTTCAAAGTGTGGAGCATCTACTTCGAGCGCCTGACCGCAGCAGCAGCGAGCGGCCATTTCGAAATCATCGGCCACGCAGATCTGCCGAAGAAGTTCAACTACGTGCCGAAGGAAGACTGCACGCCGATGTTCCAGAAATTCCTCGCGGCCGCCAAGACCGCCGACTGCGCCATCGAGTTGAACACGGCCGGACTTCGGAAAGACTGCCGCGAGATCTATCCAAGCGATCGCTTCCTCCAACTGGCATTCGAGACCGGGGTCCCGATCACGTTTGGATCCGACGCGCACGCCCCAAAGGAAGTTGGCGCCGACTTCGACAAGTCCTTGGCCGCGGCCAAAGCCGCAGGCTACCGCTCGTTCCGGAAGTTCGCCGGGCGCAAGTGGACCGAAGCGTCCCTGCCCTGACGGCTCGCCTGGGCCCACTCCGCCTTCGGGCATGTCAGCGCCCGCGGCGAATCCATCCCTTATGGCTCTTCGCTCGCGGAGTGGGGACAACGGCAGCAGGTTCCTTGTCGACCCTCCGAACTTTTTCTTTCCAAGACGGGTCCGGGTCCATTGAGTTGAAGCTGTTGGATGGGTGGGAAGGCACGACCAAACCTACCAGACCGGCCCGCTCCCCTCAGGAAGCTGCATCCCATGAAACACCTTCGCCTTCTCTTCCTCCTCGCTTCAGTGACGGGATGGTTTGTCGCGGCGCTTCCCGCTGCCGACTTCGTGTGGACCGGAAACGGAGGCGCGGACTGGACCAACGCCAGCAGTTGGACGCCCGCAGGCGTTCCCGCTGCCACCGACAAGGCCACGATCAATTCGGGCAGTCCGGTTGTTTCCTCCGCTGTCACCGTCCAGCAGCTCGATTTCAACAGCGGCACGCTGACGGTGAACTCGAACCTGAACGTCGCCGCCACCTTCAACTGGACCGCTGGCACGCTGGCTGGCTCCGGCGGCACGACGGCCATCGGCGGCGCGGCCACGCTCAATCTTCCCGGCAACGGCAGTCGCAGCCTGGGTTCGGGACATCGCCTGCTCAACACGACCAACGGCCTGATCCGCGCCGACAATGCCGTGACCGGCCAGCGGTTCATCTCGGGCTCCGGATTGCTGGAAAACCACGGCACCCTTCTCGCCGAGACAAACGTTTCGCTCCTGTTCAACGCCGATGTGTTTCAGCGTGCCGGCGTCATTCGCGGCGACGGCGAGGTGCGGTTCCAATCGGGTGCTTTCGCGTTCCAAGGCGGCAAGCTGGAGGGCGTGGTCCGGGCCAGCGGCTCCTTCATCAGCGTGGCCGGCTCGGTGACGCTGCCTTCGACTCTGCGGGTCACCGGTTCGACCGGCCTCCTCGCCAGCAACGCCTCGCCCGTTGTCACGCTCTGGATCGAAGGCAACAACCAGATCGGCCACGGCCAACTCGGCATCACCAATTCCACCTTCAACCTCGGCGCAATCCGTCTCGAAAGCTCCAGCCCGGGCGGCTACCAGAGCAGCCTGAGCCTCGCCGCCGGCACCACGTTGACCAACGCGGCCAGCGCCATGCTCCAAGCCAACCTCGGCTCCAACGGCGTCAACTCGATCGTCGGGAGCGGCCGCCTTGAAAACTGGGGCCAGGTCATCGCCTCGACCAACGTCACGCTCACGTTCCCCGGCGACTTCGTGCAACGCGGCGGCGTGGTGCGCGGCGACGGCGAAGTGCGCTTCCAATCGGCGCGGTTTGATTTCCGTGGCGGTCGTCTGGAGGAGTTCGTCCGCGCCAACGGCAGTTTCATCAGCGTGGCCGACACGGTGACTGAGGGTTCCACGCTCCGGGTCGTCGGCACCTCCGGCATCCTGGCCAGCAACGGATCCCCCGCCGTGACGCTCTGGATCGACGGCAATAACACCATCGGTTCCGCCCAACTCAACGTCACCAACGCCGCCGTGAACCGGGGAACCCTCCTCCTGCAAAACTCCACCTCCGGCGGTTATCAGTCGTCGCTGAATCTCGGAGCTGGAGCGGTGTTGCTCAATGGCACCAACGCCTTGATCTTCGCCAATTCAGGCGCGAACGGCCCGTGTGTCGTGAACGGCTCCGGCCTTTTGGACAACGCGGGCACCTTCCGGGCGGGCAGCAACTCCCTATTCACAATCCAGACGGATTTCCGCCAATCCGGCGGCGTGGTTCGCGGCGACGGCGAAGTGCGTTTCCAGTCGAGCGACTTCGATTTCCGTGGTGGCCGGTTGGACGGCCTCGTCCGCGCCAACGGCAGTTTCATCAGCGTGGCCGACACAGTGACTGAAGCCTCGACGCTTCGCGTCGTCGGCACCTCGGGCATCCTTTCCAGTAACGCCTCGCCCGCCGTCACGCTCTGGATCGACGGCAACAACATCGTCGGATCCGCCCAGCTCAACATCACCAACTCGACCGTGAACCGGGGAACGCTCCTCCTCCAAAGCTCCACGAGCGGCGGCTACCAAACGGCCCTCAACCTCTCCGCCAACGTCACGCTGACCAACGCCACCAACGCGCTGATTCTGGCCACAGCGGGAACGAACGGCCCAACGGCCCTCAACGGCTCCGGCACGATTGAGAATCGCGGAACCATCCAGTCCACGACCAATACCGTGCTCCAAGTCTTCTGCACTCTGCGTCAGTTGGCCGGAGGCGTCCGGGGCGACGGTGAGGTGCGTTTCCAATCCGGCGCCTTTGATTTTCGAGGAGGCCGACTTGAAGGCATGGTCCGGGCCAATGGCGGTTTCATCAGCGTGGCCGAGAGCGTAACCGAAGCTTCGACCCTGCGTGTCGTGGGCACTTCCGGTGTCCTCGCCAGGAACGCATCCCCCGTCGTCACGCTCTGGATCGACGGCAACAACGTCGTCGGTTCTGCCCAGCTCAACATCACCAACTCGACCTTCAACAGCGGCACGATCCGCTTCGAGAGTTCCACCAGCGGCGGTTATCAGAACACGCTGTCCGTGGCTGCCGGTGCGACGTTTCTCAACCGCACCAACGGCATCCTCCACGCCACGCTTGGAATCAACGGACAAGCTGCCTTCACCGGCGCAGGCACGGTCACGAATCAGGGTTGGCTCCAGCTCGATGCCGCCAACGTCAGCCTGTCGGCAGCGAGTTTCATCAACGACACCAACGGCCTCATCTCGGGCACCGGCACGATCGGCGTCAGCGGAAACGCCTTCGAGAACGGGGGCACCATCCGGCCCGGCGCGTCACCCGGCCAACTGACCATCAACGGCAGTTTTGGCCAAACAGCCTCCGGCCGACTGGAGATTGAACTCGGCGGCACCAATGCCGTCTCCGACTACGACCGGGTGACGGTCAACGGAACTGCCAATCTCGGCGGCACGCTGGCGGTGCAGTTGCTGGGCAGCTTCGAACCGGCCGTGAGCAACAGCTTCCGCGTGCTCAACTGGTTCTCGCGCTCCGGCGAGTTCGCCGCGTTCGAAGGGCTGGAGATCCTGACCAACCGTTCGCTTCTCGCGACCTACGCCGTCGGCGGGCTCGACCTCATCGCCGTCTCCGCGACGAACAATCTCGTCGTCGCTCCGACCATCGCCGTGCAGCCGATCAGCCAGACGATCATCAACGGCCAGACCGCCGGCTTCCAGGTCACGGCCAACGGCACACGGCCGCTCTCATACCAGTGGTTCCAAGATGCGACGCCGCTTGTCGGCGCGAACAGTTTTGCGCTCACGCTGGCCAACGCCCAGACCAACCAGTCCGGCGCCTACCGCGTCGTCATCACCAACTCCGCCGGCTCGGTCACGAGCGTCGTGGCCACGCTGGTCGTGCGGCCCGTGGCTGATTTGATTGTCACCGACCTCGTTCATCCGGCGGATGCTTTGGCCGGTCAGCCGGTCACGCTGACGTGGCGTTCGCTCAACCAGGGCAGCCAGTCGGCAACCGCCCCGTGGATCGAAACCATCGCGCTCTCCACCAACGCCAGCGGCACGCCGCGCTTCACCGTCGCCAGCTTTGCGGCCGGAACCAACCTCGTCTCCGGCCAGTCGCTCACGCGCACTCAGGAAGTCATCCTGCCCGGCGGCTTGGACGGATTCTTCCACGTCGTCGTCACCGCAGACTCAGCGGATCAAGTGGCAGAGGAAGCGAACGAAGGCAACAACACCACCATCTCCGTCGGCACGATCCGCCTGCGCTCGCCTGATCTGCGGATCACCTCCGTTGCCTTGGCCGCCACCAACGGCCCCGCGCTTACCACCGCCAACTTCGGTCAAACCATCTCCGTCTCCTGGCTCACCACCAACGGCGGTTCGGCTCCCGCCGCCGCGACATGGAGCGACCGGATCTATCTCGCTCCGCAGTCGAACAGCCTCTCCGGCGCCACCGTGCTCACGACATTCGCCGTCACGAACACCCCCGTGGCCCAAGGCGCGTTCCTCAGCAACCGGGTCGACGCGATTCTTCCGCTCTCAGCTTCGTTCGCCCCGGGCAACTACTTCGTCGTCGTGAC